>PXAP01000142.1 GCA_003567115.1 Bacteroidota bacterium | reverse complement strand
TGTCACTCGTCCTGACGGCACTGCCACTGGCAGGACCGGTGGAGGCGGCAGTTATCGAGGTGAACCCCGGTGATTTGATTCAGGACGCCATTGATGCGGCGGCGCCCGGGGATACGGTTCTGGTAAGCCCTGGAACCTACACCGAGGACCTGCTCATCGAGGAGTCGCTCACGCTGCGCTCCAGCGGCGGGGCAGCGGTCACCTCCATTGAAGGAACAGTTACCGTCGATATCGCCGACGGGCGGTCGGTGGTAATTGGCGGAACCGGCTCGGGTTTCGAGATTGCCGGAACAGGCTACGGCATCGAGGCCACTGTGGAATTCTGGAGCTCTCTCTCAATTGTGGGCAATGTGCTGATGGGAAACGGCAGCGACGCCATCTACGTCCACAGCCTCAGCTACTTCAGCCACCTGGATATACGGGACAATGTCATCTCGGAGAACTTATCGGGCTATGGCATTTACTTCGACGATGATGTCGAGTATCACAGTTCACTATCCATCGTGGGCAACTTCATAGAAGACAACAGCAGTTGCGGTATCTACCTGGATGACGTCACTTACAGAAGCGACGTCCTCATCCAGGGCAACACCATCAGGGAAAACGGATACTATGGCATCGAGGTTGACGATGTCGAGTATGGCAGCACCCTCGACATCATGGGAAATACCATAAGCGGCAACTCCTACGGTGGTGTATACATTTATCGCTACCAATACGGTAGCGAGGGAGTGATCAGCGGCAATACCGTCAACGGAAATGAGAGCAATGGCATCTACATCAGTGACGATATCTACTATGGCAGTAGACTCACCGTAGAGAGCAACACCATCACCGGTAACGAAGGCTACGGATTTCACGTTGACGATGTTAAGTATCGCAGCTACCTAGCGCTTCTTGGCAACACGATACTCGACAACGATTATGATGGCATATACATCTATGGGTTCGACTATGGCAGTGAAGGCCTCATCTACGGCAACACCATCAGCGATAATACTGACGACGGCATCCACATCGATGATGAAGTCGAATACGGAAGTCGGCTAACCGTCGAGGCTAACACGATCACGGACAACGAAGGCTCCGGTTTCTACCTCAGCAGCGGAGTCGACGACGGTGGCTACCTGGCTCTATTGGGCAATACGATACGCGGCAATGACGAATGGGGCGTCTACCTGGACGAAGTCAACTACGGGAGCCAGGCGCTCATCGCGGGCAACACGGTAACTGGCAATGGCTTGGCTCAAGGTCGTTCTGGAATATCCATCGGAGACGACGTTTCTGATGGCAGCCTTCTGACGTTGTACGACAACACCATTAGCGGAAACGGCGAACACGGGTTCCGTGTTCGAGAGGTGCACAACGGCAGCCACGTAATGATCGTCCAAAACGCGATAGAGGACAATGATGGCGACGGAGTATACGTCGAAATGATCTCGTCGGGCAGCGAGGTGCACATCGAGGCCAACACCGCCATATCCTCAAACCGTGCGTACGGTGTGAACATCTTGAATATGGAGCGCGGCGGCAAGCTGAGCGTGATTGACAACGAGGTCGCCGACAACGAAGCAGGTGGTGGTGTGTACGCTGGGGCCAGCATTACCGACAGCGAGGTCAACGTCCTCGGCAACTCCATATCTGGGAACACCGGCATCGGGCTGCAGATCGGCGAAGAGCTTTCTCTTACCGACAGCACAGCCGTCGTCCGTTGCAACACAATCTCCGGCAACACCGAGTGGGGTGTATACCTGGTGGCATCCCGTTCGCTTGTCGACATCTCCGGCAACCATGTCCTGAACAACGGGAGCGGCACTGACAACGGTGGCATCTTCATCGCCGGCTCACAGCTTGACTTTGTCGCTGTTCACCAGAACAGCATCACTGGCAACACGGACTATGGATTACTAAACAGCAGCGTGGACACTGTAGACTCGACCCACAACTGGTGGGGAGACGCCGGAGGACCGGGAGCAGGCGGTGCTGATACCGTTTCGAGCAATGTTGACTATACCCCTTGGCTCACGCAGAGTCCGGCTCTCTGTGCCGTGTACGTGCCTCCGGCTCATACACCGACTGTACACAGTGTCGAATCGGGCGATTCTATCCAGACCGCCATTGACGGTGCCGCTCCCGGCGACATCATCTCCGTCGGTCCTGGGACCTACGCCGGGAACCTCAGCATCACCGAGTCGCTCACGGTTCGCTCCAAAAATGGCGCAGCTGTTACCACCATCGAAGGCACGGTGACCATCAACGTGTCCGACGACGAGGTGGTGGTCTTTGGCGACAGCGGTGCGGGCTTCACGGTGACAGCAAGTGGTGATCGCGGGTTCGACGTGTCAATCGACTTCTGGAGCCACGTCACCATCCGGGGCAACATCATCGAAGATTGCCTGTGGCAAGGTATCCAGACAGGCACCATTGAGCACTGGAGCTCACTGTCAATCCTTGATAACGATATAACCGATAACGGTTCTCAAGGTGTGCAAGTTAGCGGAGTCAGGCGTTTCAGCCACCTGGAGATTGCGGACAACCGCATACTTGACAACTCAGATAATGGTATAGGCCTGACGGGAAGGGTTGAGGTGCATAGTTCGGCCTCGATAGTCGACAACAGGCTCATCGGTAATGACTGGCGTGGTCTTCATGGCAACGGTGCCGAGGACAACGGTGACATCCTGGTTGAAGGCAATACCATCGAGAAGAACGCCACCAATGGTGTGCACTTTGGAACAGTGACCTATGGAAGCTCACTGGCAATAGTCCGGAATGACAGCAGCGACAACCGTGGCGATGGCATCTACGTGGACGAGTTCACCTACGGGAGCGAGGGGCTCATTCAAAGCAACACCGTTGAGGACAATGACGATAACGGCATCTACATGAATGATGCTGAG
>PXAP01000099.1 GCA_003567115.1 Bacteroidota bacterium | reverse complement strand
GATGATGCAAAAAAATTCATATCCGTAGCAGTATACAATCACTATAAAAGACTGACCCAGGTTAACCGGAAAGATGACGAGGATATTGAAATAGAAAAATCCAATATTATCCTGGTAGGTGAAACGGGAACGGGGAAAACCCTTCTGGCAAGGACCATAGCCCGAATGCTCCACGTTCCCTTTACTATAGTAGATGCCACCATCCTTACCGAAGCAGGTTATGTGGGCGAGGATATTGAAAGCATCCTGACAAGACTGCTGCAGGCGTCTGATTACAACGTGGAAGCTGCCGAAAAAGGTATTGTATTTATTGATGAAATAGACAAAATTGCCCGTAAAAGCGATAATCCTTCAATAACAAGAGATGTAAGCGGCGAAGGTGTTCAGCAGGGACTGCTGAAGCTTCTGGAAGGTTCGGTTGTCAATGTCCCCCCCCAGGGAGGGAGAAAACATCCCGACCAGAAAATGATACCGGTCAATACAAAAAATATTCTCTTTATCTGCGGAGGTGCTTTTGACGGAATTGAGAAAAAGATTGCCCAGCGGCTTAATACCAAGGTGGTGGGATATGTTGCCAGTGCAAAGGCAGAACAGGTGGACCGCGAAAATCTTCTTCAGTACATTGCACCGCAGGATCTGAAGTCCTACGGACTGATTCCCGAAATAATAGGACGACTTCCCGTACTTACACACCTTAATCCACTGGACAGGGATATTCTCCGTGCCATCCTCACAGAGCCGAAAAACTCCATGATAAAGCAATATATCAAGCTGTTCAAAATGGATGGAATAAATATTGAGATTGACGACAAGGTTCTGGAATATATAGTGGAAAAAGCAATTGAGTTCAAGCTGGGTGCACGGGGATTGAGGTCTATATGTGAGGCTATAATGATAGATCCGATGTTTGAGATGCCTTCGGGGAAAGTAAAAAATCTTCATATAGACCTTAAGTTTGCACAAACAAAACTGGAAAAGGTAAACTTCAAAAAGCTGAAGGTGGCCTGAGCAAATAATGAAACATCCCTTCTAATGGTTCCTGTAACACCCAAAAAATGCTTTGATCAACATTTTCTAATCGATAAAAATATCGCAGAAAAAATTACCCGGTCTCTGACCTGCAAAGGGTATGATCAGGTCATTGAAATTGGCCCGGGAACGGGTATACTGACAAAATTACTTCTTGAAAATAAAAATATCAACACCCGTCATATTGAAATTGACAGGGAATCGGTTCAATATCTGAAAAAGCGCTTCCCCGGTTCTTCAGATAAGATCATTGAGCAGGATTTCCTTAAATACTCTCTTGGCGAAAATCATTCATCTGCACTGGCAATAATTGGTAACCTCCCTTACAGTATTTCCAGCCAGATATTTTTTAAACTTCTGGATAACTGGCCTTTGGTTGCCGAAGTTGTTTGTATGATGCAGAAAGAAGTGGCCGAAAGAATTGTATCGCCTCCGGGGTCAAAAGCATATGGTATCCTGAGCGTACTTGTACAGGCCTTTTACAATACTCAATATCTGTTTAGTGTAGGACCGCGGGTGTTTATTCCTCCTCCCAATGTAGAATCGGCTGTTATCAGGCTAAGAAGAAGAAGTGACTTCAAACTTGAATGCAATGAAGAGTTGTTCTTCAAAGTTGTAAAAACAGCTTTTGGCCAGCGAAGGAAAATGCTGCGCAACTCACTCTCCCCCTTTATTAAAGGGAGAGAGGAAATAAATTATATTTTGCCTGGCAACCCGGAAAAACCGAAATCACCGGCTGAGCATTTATCCGGCAATACAGACAGGCTTTTTACCGGCAGATCGGAAAAATTCCGGCAAAGAGCTGATAAGGAACCTGATCCTGTTCAAATGCTGCTGGCAGACAGGCCCGAACAGCTTTCAGTTGAGGATTTCGTTATTCTGGTCAGGTATATTGAATCACTATCCTGATGCATCCCAAAGGTTAAGTAAATCCGGTGCTTGCCCGAACAGATTACGGACCAATTATCAGAAAGTATGGTTTATCGCCTCAACCGGGTTGAGACGGGAAGCAGCATAGGCAGGAGCATAACCAGCTATCACGCCAATTACAGCTGATACGAAAAGACCAAGACCAATATTCCCTATTGTAAGGGTAATGGTAAACTCAGATAAATTGCTTACCAGCACCGTCCCGGAAAAAACAAAAACCAGTCCCAGAATACCGCCGGCAACGGCAAGCAATACCGCTTCATAAAGGAATTGCAGAAGAATGAAATAGTTTTTTGCACCCAGGGATTTCTGAATACCAATAATATTTGTACGCTCCTTAACAGAAACAAACATTATATTGGCAATTCCGAAGCCCCCCACCAATATGGAGAATCCTCCGATAATCCATCCTACCAGATTTATCATTACAAATATCTGATCAAGGCCCTGTGTTATTGCACTGGCCTGGTTCAGGGCAAAATTATCTTCGGCTGCAGGCTGTATCCTCCTGGCAGATCGCAATATCTGCCGCAGTTCATCGATAAGCTCCTGGTTGGAAATATCTGGAAGTGACTTTACCATTATCATCGGATTTAAACGGTCAGCCCTGATATTATAAATGTTGCGGGCAAAATTGAGCGGCAATAGCACCATCTCGTCAAGACTTCCTCCTCCCAGCATATTGGACCCCTCTTGCTGAGCAACACCGATAACGGTAACCCTCCTTCCGGAAACCTGAATTTGCTTGCCTAAAGGATCTTCCCCGTCAAAGAGATTAAGGGCGGTCTCATGACCTATTATGGCAAGATTACGTCCGGCGGTGGACTCATAGGGAGTGAAGTACCTTCCCTGCTCAATCTCAAAATGACGGATAATGTGAAAATCGTGTGAATTTGCCCATATCCCCGTGTTTCGCAGATAATTATTTCCATAGCTTACCATTGCTGAGGTAGATACTGAAAAAGCGATACCTTCGGCAAATTCAGACCTGCGGCTTATCTCCTCATAGTCGCGCAGATCAGGCACCGGACGGCGCATATAGATCCACCAGGGATAGTCTTCGTCAAACGCCCAGGGCCATTTCTGCACATAGATAACATCATCACCCAGAACCGAAATACTCTCCCGAATGTTTCTTTCCAGAGAGTCAACAATTGTAAAAACTGATATAATCGCAAAAATACCAATAGTGATCCCGAACAGTGATAGCAGGGTACGAAGCTTATTCACCATTACGGCACTATATGCAAAGACGAGACTCTCTTTGAGTAGTTTTAGCAATATCATCTTATTGGAAAATATTTTTACTTTTAAAGTTTTCTGCCTGTAAACTTACATAATTTTTCCTGGCATCGCATATTTTTCCCCGGAATTATAAACTAATAACCGAAAAACCAGTCATTATGTTATGTTGGTTTTTGTATCAATGACAACCTAAAATATTTAACTTTTTGTATAACTTTGCGTGTATAATTTTAAAAATCTGAAAATGAAATCTTTAAAGAAAATAAATAGTGCCTTTATTTCTGTCTGGCAAAAAGATTCCCTTGAAAAAATTGTTCAGGCCATTGACAGGCTTGATATCCAAATATATTCCACCGGGGGAACTGCCGGTTTTATTGAAAAAATGAACATTCCCGTAACCCGTGTTGAATCGGTTACCGGCTATCCTTCCATATTAGGGGGCAGGGTTAAAACACTTCACCCAAAAATATTCGGAGGTATCCTTGCCAGAAGAGACAATCGCCAGGACCTCGAAGAGCTCGGTAAATACGATATTCCGCCTGTAGATCTGGTTATAGCAGACCTTTACCCTTTCGAAGAAACCCTGGCAGGCGGCGCACCCCACGAGGAAATAATTGAAAAGATAGATATAGGCGGTATTTCTCTTATCCGTGCAGCAGCCAAAAATTTCAACGATGTGCTGATCATTCCGTCCAGAAACCACTATCCCGAACTCATTGATATCCTGGAGCGGGAGAAAGGCGAGACCACGCTTGAACAACGCAGGAGAATGGCAGGTGAGGCTTTCAGGGTCTCCTCGCAATATGATACGGCCATAAATAACTATTTTACAGGCATCGCCGAAGAAGAGAGTTTCTCTGTCAGTTTTCATCACGGGCATAAGCTGAGGTATGGGGAAAACCCGCATCAGAGTGCTTTTTACTATGGTTCATCCCGGCTTCCATTCAACCAGATACACGGTAAAGAAATCTCCTATAACAACCTTCTGGATATAGACGCAGCTATGGGACTTATTTCTGAGTTCGGGGAGACAAGTTTCGCAGTGCTAAAGCATAATAATGCCTGCGGACTTGCCAGCCGGGATACCTTAAAACAGGCATGGATTGATGCACTTGCCGGAGATCCTGTTTCTGCATTCGGCGGAGTCCTGATTACCAACAGGGAAGTGGACGGCGAAACGGCAGAAGAGATCAACAAACTGTTTTTTGAAGTTATCATATCCCCCGGGTACAGCAAGGAATCTCTTTCCCTGTTAAAGCAAAAAAAGAACCGCATAATACTGGTTCATGACAATATTGAGCTTCCAAACCAGTTAATAAGAACAGTTCCCGGAGGAATCCTTGTACAGGAAAGAGACACAAAAACAGAGTCTGAGGCAGATCTGAAAGTTGTAACCAGGATCTCTCCCGGTAAGGATGAAATCAGCGATCTGATTTTTGCCAATAAAATTGTAAAGCATTCCAAATCGAATGCCATAGTAGTGGCAAAAGACAAACAATTGCTGGGAAGCGGTGTTGGCCAGACTTCAAGGATCGACGCTCTGAAACAGGCAATAGACAAAGCCAGGGATGCCGGATTTGATAGTACAGAAGCTGTTATGGCATCAGATGCCTTCTTCCCTTTTGCCGATTCAGTTGAAATAGCGCACAAAGCCGGAATTACCGCTGTTATTCAACCGGGTGGCTCGGTAAAGGATCAGCAGTCGATCGATTATTGCAACACCAGCAAAATGAAGATGGTATTCACAGGAATAAGACATTTCAAACATTGACCATTTATTAAAAAAATATAAAAATAATACACATAACATGGGCTTATTTTCGTTTTTAACGCAGGAACTTGCAATTGACCTGGGAACTGCAAACACTATTATTATACATAATGATAAAATCGTTGTAGATGAACCTTCTATAGTTGCCATAGATCAGAAAAGCGGCAAACTCATTGCCATAGGAGAGAGGGCAAGGCAGATGCATGGTAAAACACATGAAAACATAAAAACAATCCGCCCCCTCAGAGACGGGGTAATTGCCGATTTCAATGCAGCCGAACAGATGATAAGGGGCATGATAAAAATAATAAACAGCAAACCGAGTATATTCTCCCCTTCCCTGAAGATGGTAGTATGCATACCATCAGGCAGCACCGAAGTGGAAGTGCGGGCAGTCCGTGACTCATCCGAACATGCAGGCGGCCGTGATGTATTTCTTATCTTTGAGCCTATGGCTGCATCAATAGGCATTGGAATTGATGTTGAATCTCCTGAAGGGAGTATGATAATTGATATAGGGGGAGGTACCACGGAGATTGCTGTTATAGCACTGGGAGGAATTGTCTGCAATAAATCGATCAGGGTTGCCGGAGATGGCTTTACAGCAGATATTCAATCATATATGAGACATCAACATAGTATTAAAATTGGTGACCGTACCGCTGAAGAAATAAAAATAAATGTGGGTTCAGCTTTGGCCGACCTGGACAATCCTCCCCAGGATTACATAGTAAGAGGCCCTAACCTGATGACAGCCATGCCTGTTGAAATTCCAGTATCATATCAGGAAATAGCCCACTGTCTGGATAAATCGATATCAAAAATAGAATCTGCAATCCTCAATGTCCTGGAACAAACCCCTCCCGAACTTTATGCCGATATTGTCAACCGGGGGATCAATCTGGCAGGTGGCGGTGCTTTACTGAGAGGTTTGTCCAAAAGACTTACAGATAAAATAAACATTCCTTTTCATATAGCTGAAGATCCTCTTCATGCTGTTGCAAGGGGAACAGCCATTGCATTGAAAAATGTGGATAAATTTTCTTTCTTGATGAGATAATGACTTTTCAATAAAATGCGTAACCTGTTAAGACTTATATTAACCAATCACTTTTTTCTTCTTTTCATATTATTTGAAACGGTTTCACTTTTGCTGGTTTTTCAAAACAATAATTATCATAAAGCTCATGCATTTAATCTTTCCAGAAATGTCAGCGGATATATAAACTCCACAATATTTTCCTTCAGACAGTATCTTGATCTGCATGAAACAAACAGGAGATTGCTCGAAGAAAACCAGGCTTTGCGCAACAGCCTGATGTCATCATACAAACTTTCAATACCTCTGCCATCAGGAGTTGAATTCGATTCAGCCTGGACTCAGCAATATAATTTCATAGCCGCAAGGGTGATTTCCAATTCCGTTAACAAACAAAATAATTTCATAAGCATAGATAAAGGATCCGTTCACGGTGTCGAACCCGATATGGCCGTAATATCAGATAAAGGTGTTGCCGGAATAGTCACAGGGGTATCAGATCATTATTCAACAATCATTCCTTTACTCAATATTGACCTTAGAATAAGCTCCAAGCTTAAAAATAGCGGGCATTTCGGTTCACTTCACTGGGACGGGAAAGATCCGGAAATTGCAATTCTGAGGGATATCCCACATCATGTTACGTTGCATGAGGGAGATACTGTTGTAACCTCGGGCTATTCATCCATTTTCCCCGAGGGAATTATGATAGGTAACATTGTTGACTTTGAAATTGAAGGGGGCAATTTTTATAAAATAAGTGTAAATCTTTCGACCGATTTCAGAAAATTTAACTATGCATATGTAATTGATAATTTTTTCAGGAAAGAATTACTTGAATTAGAAGGGGCCGGAGGTTATGATTAATGTTTTGCCACGCAATATACTTCGTATTGCCGTGCTTGTGTCTATCCAGGTATTTATGCTGAATAACATTCAATTCAGCGGTTTTGTAAATCCTTACTTTTATGTACTTTTCATACTTCTTCTGCCCTTTGAGACACCCGGCTGGCTGCTGCTAAGCCTGGGTTTTACAATGGGACTTGCAATTGATATTTTTTCCAACACTCCCGGACTGCATGCTTCGGCAACTGTTTTCATGTCTTTCTTAAGACCGACGGTGCTGAACTATTTAGCCCCAAGAGATGGATATGTACCAGGCACGTTCCCAAGAATTTACTATTACGGTTTAAAATGGTTTTTTAAATATTCATTGATACTCATACTTGCACACCACTTTTTTCTGTTTTATATTGAAGTTTTTCGCTTCAGCGATTTTTTTCAGACTTTTACAAGGGTTATTTTAAGCAGTGCTTTCACTATTTTCCTGGTAGTGATAAGCCAGTATTTTATTTACAGAAAATAACATGAAGGATCATTTTTCTGACAGAAAATATATTATCATGGCGATGATAGTCCTGCCGGTGATTTTTTTCATTGTCAGGCTTTTTATCCTTCAGGTTATGGATCCCTCCTACAAGCTCAGTGCCAGCAGCAACGTTCTGCGCAATGTTACTCAGTATCCCTCGCGGGGACTCATATATGACCGGAACGGTAAACTTCTTGTCTATAATCAGCCTGTGTATGACCTGATGGTTATCCCCGGCCAGCTGGCCCCTTTTGACACGACCGAATTCTGCTCTATCCTGGGCATAACCAGAGAATATGTTGATAATGAACTCCAAAAGGCCAGAGAATACTCAAGGTTTCGCTCATCCGTTTTTCTCAAGCAGATATCATCGCTCACCTATGCCGTTTTACAGGAGAAACTTTTCAAGTTCCCCGGCTTTTACGTTCAACCGAGAACTCTCAGAAAATACCCGAAAGATATTGCATCTCATGTTCTCGGTTATGTCGGCGAAGTTGACAGAAGAATTATTCAGGAAAATCCCGGCTATGCAATGGGTGATTATTTAGGAATAACAGGAGTGGAAAAAACCTATGAGGAGGAGCTCAGGGGAGAAAAAGGAGTAAATATATTCCTTGTTGATGTTCATAACCGCATTATGGGATCTTACCAGGATGGCAAATTTGATGTGCCGGCTACTGTCGGTAATGATATAAACCTGTCTATCGATGCAGTTACTCAGGAGTACGGTGAAAAACTGATGAGAAACAAGATAGGAAGTATTGTGGCAATAGAACCGGCAACCGGAGAAATATTGTCTCTGGTATCGGCTCCCTCCTACGATCCGGAGCTACTTGTGGGTAGGCCACGAACCGGAAATTTCAGACAGCTTTCTGCGGATACCCTGAACCCCCTTTTTAACCGTGCACTCATGGCTCATTACCCCGCCGGTTCGGCTTTCAAGGTAATAAACGGCCTTATCGCTCTTCAGGAGGGCATAATTAATGAACATACCAATTATACCTGTCCCGGACATTACACTGTAGGCCGGCTTACCGTTCGCTGCAGGCACCATATTGCGCCGGTGGCATTGCCGGCTGCAATACAATATTCCTGCAACACCTATTTCTGTACTATTTTCAGAGATATGCTCGATCATCCGAAATATGGATCTGTTACCGGTGGCTTCAATGTATGGGCCGATCATATCCGTTCATTCGGACTTGGTGAGAGGCTGAATGCAGATTTTACCAATGAGCTGAGAGGGAACGTACCCGTGGCCGGTTATTATGACCGTTTCTACGGGGAAAACCGGTGGCGGTCACTGCAGCTTGTATCACTGGCAATCGGACAGGGTGAACTGTCTGTTACACCAATTCAAATGGCGAATATGACAGCCGCAATTGCCAACAGGGGCTCTTATATCACTCCCCATATACTGAAAAACGTTGAAAATACGGATGCAAATCCCGTATCCAGAACAAAGCACGAAACAACCATAGATTCTGTCTGGTTTGAACCGGTAATTGAGGGTATGTACAGAGTAGTAAACGGGCCGGACGGAGGCACGGCAAGGCTGGCAGAGGTTCCCGGACTGGAAATTTGCGGGAAAACAGGAACAGCCGAAAATCCCCACGGAGACGATCATTCTGTTTTCATAGCATTCGCTCCAAGGGAGGATCCCCAAATCGCCATATCGGTATATGTGGAAAACGCAGGCTTCGGATCAGCCATGGCAGCTCCTATAGCAAGCCTGATAATTGAAAAATATTTAACCGGTTCCGTTTCAAGAAAATGGCTTGAAGATCATATATTAGCTGCCGATTTTATAAACAGGGAAATAGCTGAAACAGATGAGCAGGAAAATTAACCTGTGGAGTAACCTGGACTGGTTAACCGTTATGGTTTACCTGATGTTTCTGATCATCGGATGGGTAAGCATATACTCTTCAGTGTACGATGATGCACACCAAAGCATCTTCGATACCTCCCGGAGGTACGGAAAGCAGCTTATATGGATTATTGCAGCCCTGTTTATTGCTGCCGCCGTATTGATGACAGACAACAAGCTTTTTCTTTTTTTCTCATATTTTTTTTATGCTTTTACAATTATATTGTTGATTGCCGTACTCTTTTTCGGCACCGAGGTTAACGCCTCAAAATCATGGTTTCATTTCGGGGGTATACAAATACAGCCTGCCGAATTTGCCAAGCTCGCCACTGCACTGGCACTGGCACAATATCTAAGTACCACAAAGCTGAAATTGCATGACAGAAGAGCGCTGTTGAGCCTGGCCTTAATAATTTTTTTTCCCGTAATTCTGATACTGCTGCAGCCTGATGTCGGGTCTTCACTCGTATTCTTCTCTTTTATCCTGGTGCTTTACCGGGAAGGACTTAGCGGATACTGGATCCTCTTCTTTATGCTTCTCGGGGTTCTCTCAGTCCTGGCTCTTATTATTAATGAAATCAATATGCTGGCATTACTTTTATTGTCATCATTTGCCGCTATTGTATTTATATTACGCAACTTTAAAGTAATTACAAAGGGCACCCTGATCTTTATAGGGGTATCAGCGTCGGTAATGGGTATATACCGGTTATTTTCGCCTCAAACCCTCCTGGAGGTTCAGCTTATATTGACATCTGTAACTGCCTCACTGGTGGTTCTTATAATCTCCTATCTGAGCAGGATTAAGCATGTCCCTATTGTTCTCGGTTTTCTGATAGCCGCCATTATCTATACCTATTCAGTCGATTTTGTTTTTGACAATATGCTGATGCCACATCAGAAAAGCCGTATCAACATAGTTCTTGGTTTTGATGATGATCCTATGGGACAGAGCTACAACATAAACCAGTCCAAGATAGCCATAGGCAGCGGCGGACTGACGGGAAAGGGATTTTTACAGGGAACCCAGACCAAGTTCAATTTTGTTCCCGAGCAAAGTACCGACTTCATCTTCTGCACCATTGGTGAAGAATGGGGATTTGCAGGTTCATCATTACTGCTTGCCCTTTTTGTCTTTTTTCTTATGAGGCTGATATATCTGGCCGAACGCCAGAGGTCTCCTTTTGCCCGGATATTTGGTTACTGCACTATAGCGGTTTTCTTCACCCACTTAGTAGTCAATATAGGAATGACCATCGGAGTGGTGCCTGTTATCGGAATACCCCTTCCATTCATAAGCTATGGAGGATCTTCAATGTGGGCATTTACCCTGATGCTGTTTATCTTTCTGAGATTTGATGCCGGCAGAATGGAGTTTTTGAGGTAGAAGTCCTCCCGTTATTATTCCCGTTTCATCCTTTCGCCCGGATGCATGCCCCCGGATCCGGCCGTCATATGCATCAGCCAGTTCACCGAGCTATTACAAACATCCCCCTTCCGCATATTCCTGCACCAGTTTTTTCAGCCATTTCCTGCCACCGGGTTTTACAGCCATGTCAGCTGCCGGATTTAGCTGCCGGGCCTCTGGTTATCAAATGTTATCGGGTGAATGGAATTCTCTGACCGGAATGTATTGATTCTTCTCAACATAAGAAATCAGCAGGGGAAAATATTCAAAAAAATCTTCCCTGAAAAGATTATAATTACTGCGCAATTCGGAAATTGCAAAGCTTGTTACATCGGGTAAAGAGGTTCGCCTGGTCATTCTCTTCAGCACCCCTTCTATACCTTCAATGCTGGTATATGATTCGAGCCAGCTGTTAATAATGAAAAAAGGAAGAAAGGTTTTTATCTCATTGGGAAGAATAAAATAATTATCCACCAGTATCTCATACATATTGGTTACATAGAGAGGTAAAGAATGCTTTGAAAACTTACTCCATTCACTTGCCAGAAAATGATCATAAAATATATCAACAATTACCCCTGAATAGCGCCTGAACTGTTCTTTCAGTCTCATCCTGCTCTGAAGAACAACGGGATGTAAATCCGTATAAGTGTCGATCTCACGGTGAAATATAATGCCCTTGCGAACAAGTTCAGGATATTTTTCATAATCCCTGCCTTTTACATAGTCACCTATGAAATTTCCGATCTTAATTTCGTCCGATTCGCCTGACAGATATATATGTGCAAGAAAATTCAATATTCCTTAAAAATTCAGATTCAATTATATATAACAGATTGATTATTTTCATCTTTTAATTATTTATTCTGATATATGTCAGATATAAATTTCATCTTTATTTTGATATTTAGCGCAATGAATCCTCAATATACTGCTTCTCACAAAAAACGATGAATAATTACTTTCTTATTAATAATTAATTTTTTTAATCCCCATAAAGATAATGATAAATGGTTCAATTTCAAGATACTTAAATATGTTATTAAACTTTTTGCCAAAATATCCGATTAATTGCTGACATAATATCTGAGTTTATAAAACTATTTTTGTATAGATTTTATTTGTTCGTAAATTGTTACAGGTAAAAATTTATATTCATTTTAAATCATTTAATTTCGTATGATAAAACAAAAAGTAATAATAATAGGTGCTGCCGGAAGAGATTTTCACAATTTCAACACTTTTTTCAGAAATAATGCGCAGTATGATGTTGTAGCATTTACCGCAGCACAGATACCTGATATTGAAGGAAGGAAATATCCTGCAGAACTGGCCGGGAACCTATACCCGAAAGGTATTCCGATTTATTCAGAGGATGATTTGTCCAATCTTATAAAAGAACTTGAAGCGGATATCTGTTGTTTTTCATATTCGGATATCTCCTACCAGGAAGTAATGTCGGTCAGTGCCATAGCAAATAGCGCAGGTGCAGATTTTCTCCTCCTGGGTCCGCTACATACCCAGATAAAAAGCAATAAGCCCGTTATTTCTGTAGGGGCGGTCAGAACCGGTTGCGGCAAAAGCCAGACATCAAGAAAAGTAATTGATATACTGATTAAACGGGGATTAAAGGTGGTTGTTATCCGCCATCCCATGCCTTACGGCAATCTTGTGGCCCAGAAAGTACAGCGCTTCGCAAGCCTTGATGATCTCAGCCTGCATAAATGTACAATTGAAGAGATGGAAGAATATGAACCTCATGTAACAAAGGGCAATGTCATTTATTCAGGGGTTGATTATGAAGCAATCCTGAAGGAAGCAGAAAAAGAGGCCGATATTATTGTCTGGGATGGAGGTAATAATGATTTTCCTTTTTACATATCCGATCTGATGATAACGGTAACAGACCCTCACAGGGCTGGTCATGAGCTTACTTACTATCCGGGAGAAGTAACCCTTAGAATGGCTGATATAGTAGTAATTAATAAAATTGACAGTTCATCTCCACAGGATATCCATCAACTCCGCCTGAATATCGATAAGATCAATGCAACCGCTGCAGTTGTGGACGCCGCATCACCTCTAAGCGTGGAAAATCCGGAAATCATCAGGGGTAAGAGGATTCTTGTTGTCGAAGACGGACCAACTCTTACCCACGGCAATAT
>PXAP01000055.1 GCA_003567115.1 Bacteroidota bacterium | reverse complement strand
CGTATATAGAATTACATTTATTTTGTTTGCCATAGCGAAAAGATTTTATATCTTAAATTGGTTCAGATCAGTTGGGTATATGAAAAATATCAGCTGAAAATCCCAAGTATTTTTCCTTCCGTTTTTATGTTCTTTATTTCAGGGATGTGTGCCTCAAGATCTTTCAGATCGGGATATCCTCCCTTTTTTATTATCTCCCCATTCAGTAAAGTGACCGGCAGCTTTCCCGGTCCTTCAGACTGGATAAATTGTTTCACAACCTGGTTTTTTGTAAAAGCCAGTGGTGACTGGTTAATGGCATGACGATCCACTTTTATACCTGCCTTGGACAGAACCTGGAGCACATTCTGAAGCTCAATAAGTTTTTTGTCTGGTTCAGGTCCACAAACCCCTGTGGGGCAGCACAATGTTGATTCAAATATTTCAAGTTTCATGTGTATAAAGTATAGTTAGCAGTTTGTTTAACAATGTGTTAATAATTCATGATTCGGATATTTTGCTTTTCAATTCCCATGGAACCCTCATGCTTTATACATGTTATTTTGTGTTACGAAGTAACATGAGGGTTTCATCAGTTCTAATTTATTTTATAATGTTAGATGTAACACCCATGGTTATGATTATGCCCGTATTTACTAAAGCTTTGCATGGTTGATTCATATTATATTGTTTTAATTTGACGCAAATATACGTCATTTATTTTAAATAACGTAGTATTACGTCAAATATTAAATTACCATTTATCTGGTTTAACAATAAACCAAGTGCAGAGATGTATAAAAACGGGGGATAAATCCAATTCACTCAAATACAGTGAAATTTTTATCTAATAATCTATCGATAATATTATTTAGGAAACAATAACTTTCGTAATTTTATATAATACCAAAATAGCCAGTTACATTAAAAGTCAGAATTTGTGATAATTAACAGGATGTAAATATTTAATACTACTAAATTATGGCATGGTTAGTTGATTACCCGAGAGAAAAGGTTAATTGGCATTCGACAGTTGACTTTTCAAAATGCGTTAAATGCGGTATTTGTATGAACTGCGGAAAAAATGTATATAAGTGGACCAGTGAAGGTCCGGTTGTAGCAAAGCCATACGACTGTGTTGTCGGATGTACCACATGTGCAAATCTTTGTAAGGGCATTGCGATCAGTTTTCCTGATGTTAAAGAGCTTAGGGAATTATATCATAAAGAGCACCTGTGGGCAAAAGTCACACGTCAACTTAAAAAAGAGGGTAAGCTGAATCCTGGAAAATAATAGTTATTATTTTAACAGGGAAGCACTTAATCAGCAATTTATATAGTGCATTCCGGATCTTTTAAAGCACCGGAATCGCTGGGTTTTATCTCTTCCAAGAACAAAAGCATTTTCTCCTGGAGATACTTATACTTTAAAGGATTAATGCAATAATTTTTCTTTGTTCCTTCAACTGTTCCTGAAATCAAACCGACCTTTTTTAATTCTTTAAGATGCTGGTTGACTGTGCTTTTACACAATGGTAATTCGTCAGATATATCACCGAAAAAGCATGTCTTAATTTCCGCCAGATACCTGAGTACAGCCAGCCGTGCAGGATGACCCAGTGCTTTAAACAGTGATGCCCTGATCTGAAGTTCTTTATCGAATAAGTTTCTTTTGGTTGTAGTCATATCATAACATTATCAACTCATTTTCTTTCAATAATATAATACAAACAGGGAAGTAACAAAAGGGTGACAAAAAGAGAAAAAAGCAGTCCCCCGATAACAGCAACAGCCATCGGCTGCAGCATATCGCCCCCTTCGCCAATATTTAATGCCAGGGGGAGCAGGCCAAGCGCGGTGGTAGCCTGGGTCATCAATATGGGCCTTAAACGCAAGGGTGCACCGGTCAGCACTGCTTCACGGGTGCTCATACCTTCAGCACGGTACTGGTTTATAAACGAGATCAGCACAACTCCCTGCGTGGCAATACCTCCTATCATAATTAGTACCCCTATAAGTACAGTGGCACCCGCAGGAAATCCTGTCAGGAACAGTGCTGCCACTACACCTACAAATGCAAAAGGCACACCCAGAAGTATAAGAAAAGGCTGCCTGAACGAGTTAAACTGGATTGCAAGGATGATAAATGCAAAAAACAAGGCAAACAAGATAACCTGAAACATCTCTTTCTGGCTCTCCTGCATCAGGTATACCTGTCCCCCGAGTTCCAGGCTGTATCCCTCTGGCAGAGATATTTCAGCCAGTGATTCTTCAAGTGTTTGAGCAACATTGCCGATATTTGCACCCTCTGCGGCATCGCTCGACACAACGATCTGCATGACCTGGTTTTCACGGATTATCTCAACCGGGCCAAGCCTCTGCTCTATACTGGCAACATTTCTCAAAGGTATCTTCCCGCCACCGGGTACATCTATATAGAAATTACCTATGTCCTGGCGATCCCGTATATGCGACTCGGGAAGCATGACCCTGACATTATAAATATCACCTGATTCGCGTAAATGTGTGGCGACTGTACCATCTACCATGCTGCGTGTGGCAGTTGCCACGCGACTGGCAGATAAGCCAATATCTGCCAGCCTCTCCCTGTTGAGATGGATCTGGTATTCAGGTTTGTTGATCTGTGTGCCAATTCTGATATTTGTAAGGCCTTCAATCTTCATCATTCGCTGCATAACAATGCCTGCCAACTCGCTAAGGCTTTCCATGTTCATGCCCCGTACCTTCACTTCAACCTCTGAATCGCCCATCCTTCTTATTCCTCGCATACGTTGCTGTGCAACCACAATTCTGACCCCGGGCTCTGCAAATTCCATAACTCGCGGCCGGAGTTGAGCAACATATTCCCGTGTGGTATATGGACGTTCAGATCGCGAAACCAGCTCAATGTCTATTTGCCCCT
>PXAP01000343.1 GCA_003567115.1 Bacteroidota bacterium | reverse complement strand
TATTACTTTCAGCTCCAAACTCTTTTTGCCAGATCAGCTGAAGGGCAAGATTACGAATTCTGGTCAAATCTCCCAAGCAATAATCAGGATGATTGGGTATATCCATTACAGCTCTTTCAACAAGATGAAACAGGTCATCATCAAAACGAGGAATGTGACTTAAACGCATCTGAAGCAAGCTGCGAACATTGCTTTTGTAGTTATCCCATGTTCCGAAAAGTCTGGCCAAGCTTCCAAACTCATTCATCTCCTCCTGGATATGTTTCTCAAGATGACGGCAGCAAGAAATTAACCTATTGCCCTCTTTCTTGGCAAAGCTCATCTCCAGCAAAGAATTACGCTCCGCCTTGCCTGTCTGCTCAAAAACAATTTCTTTTTGCTCTAAGAGGTGTCTGAAGAGATTTTTGGTGTTTTCCGGACAGTCCTGCCACATACCCTCGATTATTACCTGCAAAGAATCAGTCGTCTTTTCAGCAGCTTGATTAATTGCTTTGTTGTCAACACTTCCTCTTGGAGTATCCTTAGCAATCTGATTCAAAATGCCAAGAAACAAAGGGGGGATACCTGCAGTCCAGTTTAGCAACTCAGTCTTTGCGCCTGGTTGGAAATCGTAATCCTTTAACATAGATATAATTTCGATCCGGTCATTTTCATTAAAAGCCCCAATCCTGACCGGGTTCGGATCAAAAATGTTCCAAAATGGACTGCTCAGAGCCTCCTGACTACGGATCAACTGGCTCAAGGGCTTTCTTGAGGCAATGACGATTTTGTGCTTTCTGCCGTAAAAGAGAGAACGCATCTGGTCCCACAAATGTACTGTAAGCCTGTTCTGGCCCAAGGGCTTGTCAAAGCCATCCCAGAGCATCAGGACAGGCATGCCGTCTTCATCAAGATACTCCATTACTTCATCAAGATCCGTAAAGGTATGTTCCTTCAGGTATTGACAATAATCAGCCACATCCTCACCTGATTCAGCCAGTACCTGGCTGATCTTATCACACAACTGCGCAACAAACTCCTGATTGGACTGAGGTGCGACATGGCCCAAATGCCAATATAGAACAAATCGATACGGCAATTTCATCTCGGACAACATCTTTGAAAGGGCATGCATAATAACAGTTTTTCCAAAACTTCTTGGCCCAATCAAAGAAAGATTGCTCGGTGTTTTTTTAGTCAAATCGCCAAGAATTCTTTCCATTATTTGATCTCTACCGAGCATTGGAACAATATCAGGGCCTTGAATGGGGAAGAATATTTTGCTCATCATTGATCCTCGGTTTCCAGTCTGGCTTTTCTTTTTATCGCTGCAAAATCTTGTTGCGTTTCAATCCATGTACCCATCAGAGGAATGCTTAAGCTGTAATGCCCACCCTCAGATTGTCCCGTTAGCTGGATTACCTCCAGTTCTCTCAGGAATTCAAGATCTGAAATCAGTGTTTCGTCGTCTATCTCGATGCCGTACATTATCAGTTGTTCATGGATCGTACCCAACCGGACATAATCTCTAT
Source organism: Bacteroidota bacterium (assembly GCA_003567115.1). GTDB lineage: Bacteria > Bacteroidota > Bacteroidia > Bacteroidales > PUMT01 > PXAP01. The sequence continues at coordinate 1,393 of PXAP01000343.1, read as the reverse complement.
CTGCCTGCTCCTTACAGCATATGGAAAGTATTAATCTTCTTCTCTCATACCTAACATCATCCCAAAGGCTGGCAAAATGTTCATTATCCTGAACCAAGGCTTTGCCTGCCTTATCCACAATATCCAGTGTAATTGATTTTGTTTTTAACTGAGCTGCCATATCCCATATTCGATTACAAAGACATTGCAAAAGAAAAGGCTGGCCTGCAGTAAGATAAATTGTCCTCTCAAGGGCTTCCTGTGAATACTTAAAAAAACCCTGCACAGGAGATGTTACCAGCTTTTTTGCAGCCTCCGAAGGAAGAGAAGTAACTCTTTGCTTAAAACCACTCAAGCCAAATAGTGCTGACCAGTATTCTTCCCTCAGCCGTTTAAGGCGCAGATTTCCGGCAAGAATAACGGAAAACTTTGAATATTCATGTATCAGAAAGCGTATGTTTTCAGGAACCTGGGGCGAGGTAAAACCACTGTCAATGCCTTCCTGAATTTCGTCAAACTCGTCCAACATCAGAAGAAGGCCCAAGTTATCCCTGCTCAGAAATTCCAGAACAATCTCTATATAATCGCAAAAATCAGTAAAAGGACAGTTCTCACTAATCCCTTTCTGCAAAATATCATTAAAACGCCTTGCTTTTTTGCCAGGGGCCAGCACTGTACCCTCGGGCAAAGGAGTACTTCTGCCAAACTTCTGTAAGCTTTTAACAATGTCTTTGGCCATTTTCCGGAATATTTCTGCTGTTGATATTCCAGCTGTATACTTGCTTCCCTCAGTCCCCTGAAGGCTGCAATAAACCCCGAGCCAGCCTGGAATGGCATCCGATCCTTCAAGATGCCAGAGAATTGATGATTTACCTGACCTGCGATTACCTTCGAGAAGAACTACGTTGCCACTTTGCATCACTTGTCTACGAATCTGATCAAGTAATTCGTCCCGGCCAAAAAAAACATCACTACGCTCTGGTTTGACTGGGTCACCACAGACATAGGGACTGCCAGAAAAAAGTTGAACTTCCTCCCTTACCCCAGAAACAGAATCAATGACTTCAAAAATAATTTCCCTTGATCCTTCAACTTGGCGACCATCAAGGAGCTTGGCGCTCCAGTGAATTGTTAGGCTTAAATAGTCCAACTCTTTCTGATTGGGACCGCCTATGTCAATAACCTTAGATTCTCCTTCTTCCAAATATGCAATTTGCTTACTTCCCCAGTCAGGCTCAGTGGACATGATCAGATTGCGCAGTGGAAGGAATCCCTGGTTTTCGACTGTGATGGATATTTCTGAAGCTTCACCAGCGCGCAACCCTGTAGTTGAAGAATTGAATTGAAGTTCAATCCTGTTAAACATAACGTCACAGGCCAACTGCAATTGGGAAATTAACAAACTGGTGACATT
>PXAP01000093.1 GCA_003567115.1 Bacteroidota bacterium | reverse complement strand
TTTGTTACTGCAAAATTAAATATATATTTTCACTGACCAATAATGTTTGAGAAATGGCAGGTTTACAGGGAAATATTCCGGTCTGACTATAAACGGGCACGTTGCATCTGTATTTATTAGGTTCACATATGTTTTATTATATTTGCGTGTATTGCACCGGTTGTTAAAAATAATTTCATAGCTGAGACCATTCTATAAAGTATCATTTTGATCAAAAACCAGTATAATCAAATTTTTAAATCACTGCTTATCAATGTATTATACATTTAAATTTTTGTATAAAATCATCATTATTGACTTTTTAGAGTAGACTCACAGTTGTTTTTTGCCGGTAATATTTTTTGATAACTGTGGAACGGGATTCCCTGAAATTGCCATTTTTTGATTTCCCTTTATAAACTGCTAATTTTCTAAATTATTACAATGACTAAACTCGATTCCTTTATTGATGAATTGTATAACCAAAATCAGTCAGTTAAAGATTTTCTCCCCGACCTGACAGAAACCCGGGGTTTTATCGATAATTTAATTCGGCTGCTTTATCCAAATAACCGTTGCGATAACCGGGAGCAATACCGTTTGAAATTCAGGGAATCATCCCTGATGCTTGAAAAGTTAATGATATCGCTTGAGAATCACCTTGAAGCTCATCCCGGAGAGCAGTCCCGGTTATTTTTTGATGCACTTCCCGGTGTTTACCGGTTGCTTAATAAAGATGCAGAGGCCATTTACCAGTTTGACCCTGCAGTTGCAAGTCTTCAGGAAGTTATTTGTGCTTACCCCGGTTTTTATGCAATTGCGGTTTACCGGATTGCAAATCAATTGCTTATCCAGGGAGTGCCTTCACTGCCCAGGATTATGTCTGAGTATGCACACGGAAAAACGGGAATTGATATACATCCGGGTGCAAGCATCGGAAGGAGCTTTTTTATTGATCATGGTACAGGTATAGTGATAGGTGAAACCACCACGATTGGTAATAATGTCAAGATATATCAAGGAGTTACTCTTGGTGCGCTCACTGTGAAAAAATCGATGGCCTCAAAAAAGCGTCATCCTACCATCCAGGACAATGTGATTATTTATGCCGGCAGCACAGTACTGGGTGGTGAAACCTGCATAGGTCATGATTCGGTAATTGGCGGGAATGTCTGGCTTACAGAGAGTGTTCCACCCCATTCACTGGTATATCATACCAGTACTGTAAAAATTCGTACCAATAAAGATAAAGATGAATACTTTGATTTTTCCATCTAAAAGAATAATAAATGAAAGCAGATAATGTTTTATATTTGGTTGGAAACACTCCAAATATAAGGATTAACAGGTTATTTAAAGAAGATTATGAGGTGTGGGTTAAGCTTGAAAGAAGCAACCCCGGTGGAAGCATTAAGGACAGGATTGCCCTGTCAATGGTAGAAGCTGCTGAAAAATCCGGAAGGCTTAAACCTGGCAGTACCATTATCGAACCTACATCAGGTAACACAGGGGTCGGTCTGGCAATGGTGGCAGCAGTGAAAAATTACAGGCTGATTCTGGTAATGCCTGATTCAATGTCAGTTGAGAGAAGAAGAATAATGGCGGCATATGGTGCGGAATTTGAACTTACACCAAAGGAGACTGGTATGAAGGGAGCCATTGCCCGGGCAAATGAGCTGGCCGGGCAAGTCCCTGAGTCATGGATGCCCATGCAATTTGATAATCCTTCCAATCCTGAAATTCATAGAAATACCACTGCAGCTGAGATTATAAATGATTTTCCCGAAGGATTTGATTATATGGTTACGGGAGTTGGAACCGGCGGACATATAACAGGTGTGGGCCAGGTTTTAAAGAGTTCTTTTCCTTCAATGAAAATTTTTGCGGTTGAACCTGCCTTGTCTCCTGTTCTTGGAGGAGGCAAGCCTGCTCCTCATCCTATCCAGGGTATAGGAGCTGGATTTTTGCCTTCTGTTTTGGACAGCACTGTTTTTGACGGGGTTATTCAGATAGAAAAAGAAGAGGCTTTTGAATTTACAGTTAAATCAGCAAAACAGGAAGGTCTGCTTATGGGGATATCATCAGGTGCATCACTTGCTGCTGTCGGCAAACTTATAAAGGATGTTGATAATGGTGCCCGAATCCTTACTTTTTGCTACGATACAGGGGAGAGGTACTTATCGGTACCGGATCTTTTTATGTGAATAAATTATAGTTAGCAAGCTGTTTGAAAATGTGTTACAATTTCATGTTTAAGATATTTAGTGTTTCACTTCCATGGTAAGCGAAAAAATATTTGGTTTTTTTGAAAATTTAATGCTTCTTGCGGGAAATCATAATAAAGTTATTACTAAAAAAATAGAAACAATCAGTTCTTTATAAATTGGTGTCTCAATGCGTATATCTTTGTCTTCGAGTGATTTAATCAGAAAGGCGCTACTGGTTGCGGTAGTTATTTTTTCTGCATTATCTTTAATGACATGTTCCATATTTTTATACCCACCCAGAGATCTGGCATATCGTGATATTAAAACAGGTGCGGAAAGAGTCGAACTTTATCTTCCTATTCTTGAAGACAAAGCAGTGGGAATTGTAGCCAACCACACCTCCACTATTGGGGATAATCACCTGGTTGACAGCTTGTTGTCGCTCGGAGTAGATATTAAAAGGGTATTCACCCTTGAACACGGGTTTCGCGGCACAGCCGATGCCGGGGAAAAAGTACCCACAACCGTGGATGAAAGAACAGGCCTCCCCCTCATCTCTTTATACGGGGAAAGACTTAAACCTGCTCCTGATGATATGAAGGGCCTGGATATAGTTATTTTTGATATACAGGATGTCGGTGCCAGGTTTTACACCTATATTTCATCTATGCATTATGTAATGGAAGCCTGCGCGGAAAACGATGTTTCCTTCCTGGTGCTTGA
>PXAP01000198.1 GCA_003567115.1 Bacteroidota bacterium | reverse complement strand
GTACCTGCAACTACATCTTCACCCTGGGCATCGATCAGGTACTCGCCGTTGAAAATATCTTCACCGGTGGCGGCATCGCGGGTGAAAGCAACACCGGTTCCGGAGCTGCTGCCCATATTGCCGTATACCATTGCCTGCACGTTAACTGCAGTGCCCCATTCGGCAGGAATGTTGTGCATTGTCCGGTAATACTCGGCACGCGGATTGTTCCAGCTTTCAAATACTGCAATAACAGATCCCCAAAGCTGCTCCCACGGATCAGTGGGAAAATCCTTGCCGGTCAGATCCTTAACAAGCTTCTTGAAACGTACAACCAGCTCCTGGTAATCTTCAGTGGTAAGCTGAGCATCAGTTTCAACACCCTTTTCCTCTTTTATCTCTTCAATAATAACTTCGAAGGGATCTTCATCATCATGCCCCATATATTTCATACCCATAACCACATCACCGTACATCATAATGAAGCGACGGTAGCTGTCCCATGCAAAACGGGGATTATCAGTTTTTTTGATGAGCCCCTGAACAGCATCATCATTCATGCCAAGGTTCAAAACAGTATCCATCATGCCGGGCATTGAGGCCCTTGCTCCTGAACGCACGGAAAGCAGACAGGGATTCTCGTTATCTCCGAATTTTGCACCCATAATATCCTCTACATACTTTACCGCTGCTGTAACTTCGTCGTTGAGTATCTCCTGTATTTTTTCAGCTCCGACCTTGTTGAATTCAGTGCAGGCATCCGTTGTAATGGTAAATCCAGGGGGTACCGGCACCCCGATAAGATTCATTTCTGCCAGGTTTGCTCCCTTGCCTCCGAGAAGGTTCTTCATACCGGCATTACCTTCGGCTTTTTTATCTCCAAAGGTGTAAACATGTTTAGTTTTAGTCATTTTTAACTGATTTTAAATTATTTATAAAAGAAAAATTTATATTTTTGGCAAAAATTGATCCAAAAATAAGAAAAAAAATTCAATATTTTTTGTTAAAAAACAAGAATCGGTGGCTTACATGCGTTCATGTTTTTTAATTTAACATTTGTATGAAACAGTAAAAAATCAGGCACAGATGTTCCGTTTTCTGAAAATTAGGCAGGTTTACATAATTTCTCCTTATTAAAAGCAAACCATATCACGTTGTAAACCATATAAAAAACAATTTACACATCCTGAAAAATCATAAAACCATGTTCAGATTTATTTTCATACTGGCTGTATCCTTAATTTCCCTTTCGGGGAATAGTACGCATGCGCAAGCAGATTACAAAGAAATTACCCTTGACCATATCTACCGAAAAGGAACCTTTTCAGCACGCACCGTCACGGGAATAAGGTCTATGAAGGACGGAATCCATTACACCATAATGGAAGGAGGAAGGGAGATTCATAAATACCGCTATGACACGGGAGAAAAGGTGGAAGTGATCTTCTCAACAGAAGATCTGCCCGGCGGTGAATTTGAATCTTTCAGCAACTATGAGTTTTGCAATGACGAGAAGCTTATTCTGTTCACAACCGGAAGGGAGCAGATCTACAGGCGCTCCTTCAGGGCAGATTTCTATATATGGGATACTGATACAGAGGCCGTCACACCTCTTTCAGATCTGGGAAAAACACAACTTGCAACATTTTCGCCCGACGGCAGCAAGGTGGCTTTTGTATTTGAAAACAACCTCTATTATAAAGATCTTTTAAGCGGCCGGGAGGTGCAGGTTACAACCGACGGTAAAGAAAACGAAATTATAAACGGAGCGCCGGACTGGGTTTATGAAGAGGAATTCGCTTTTAACAAAGCCTTCGCCTGGTCGCCCGACAGCAGGAACCTGGCATACTATCGCTTCGACGAAAGTCATGTAAGGATGTTCAATATGACCATATACGGAGATCTCTATCCCCACTGGTACCAGTTTAAATACCCCAAGGCCGGGGAAGAGAATTCCCTGGTAACCATTCATGTTTATAATCTTGAAAACAAAAATTTTACTGCAATGGATACCGGCCGGGAAACCGACCAGTATATACCACGCATAAAATGGACCACTGACCCATCAAAACTTGCAATATACCGTCTTAACAGGCTACAGAACCATATTGAGGTGCTGCTGGCCGACGCCTCCTCAGGTAATTCTGAAGTATTGTGGGAAGAAAAAAACAAATACTTCATCAGGGAGACATCGGATGATATGATCACCTTCCTTGATGATGGCAGTCATTTCCTGGTAATGAGTGAAAGGAGCGGATGGATGCACTTTTACCTTTACAATATGAACGGTGAATTTTTAAATGCTGTTACCGGTGGACAATGGGAAGTGGACAACCTGACAGGGGTTGACCACACGAACCGGAGGCTGTATTACACTTCATCGGAGACCTCACCTCTGCAGCGGAATGTCTACAGCATAGGTCTCAACGGGAGGGATAAAATAAGACTATCTCCTGAAGACGGCACCAATTCAGCCGTTTTCAGCGAGGGATTCAGATACTACATCAACTATCACTCAGATGCCGGAACACCTGCCCGCATCACACTGCATGATTCAGATGGTATGGTTATAAGGGTGCTGGAAGATAATTCCGGCTTAAATCAGGCAACAGAGAATTACGGGTTCTCCGAAAAGGAGTTTTTCAGTTTCACCACTTCCGAAGGAGTTGATCTGAACGGTTATATGATCAAGCCGCCCGGTTTTGATGAAAACAAGGAGCACCCTCTTTTTATGTATGTTTACGGCGGACCGGGCCATCAGGCCGTAAGGGATTCCTGGAGCACCGGGGCATGGTACCAGATGCTGGCACAGAAGGGATATATCATTGCCTGCGTTGATAACCGGGGAACCGGCGCCCGGGGTGAAGATTTCATGAAATCCACCTACATGCAGCTTGGCAAATATGAAACTATTGACCAGATCGAAGCTGCTGAATACC
>PXAP01000115.1 GCA_003567115.1 Bacteroidota bacterium | reverse complement strand
TCTCCCCCCCGGCATATACCATCTTGAGATATCAGCGGGTAAATACAGGGAAGTTCACAGGGTGGTGAGAAGGTAGTGTTATGTTTTTTAAATAGGGCAATAAATTTTGAAGATGAGCCGGCCTGATTTTTCCTGTAAGTACCGGTTACTTTCCTGTAATGGTGGGTTTTACAATGCTTTTGCAAAACAGATTCCGGCTTAAAGTGAAATTAGGCTGAAAAAAAACTGTTCGGGAATCTGAAAATCAAACTCAGTAATCGATTAAGGTGAGATAAGGCCAAAAAACCCGCACTGAATAAATGCAGGTTTTTTTGGGTGGCGGTCCCGTCCGGATAAGTTCCCCGCCGGGGTTTATCAAATGTTGATTACCGGAGAAAAATACTTTTTTTACTTTTTGTAACCGGTTTAATTATCCGTCTCGCCTGTCATAAGGAACAAAGGCTTCATTTCAAAACTTTCGTATATCGGCCTTAATCTTTCGGTATTATAATGTTTTTTAACATCTACCAGCTTATTGGAACTGGTAACAACATCTATGGGAACATTGTCGTAACGGCCGTTCTGAAGAACCACCAGCCTGCCGTGAATGCTTTTGAGTATAAGGTCGAGGGCAAGATTACCGAAAGCCATCGGTACGATTGAATCAATTGCATCAGGATCGCCTCCCCGTACAAGGTATCCGAGTTTCTGGTTAATAACATTTATGGGGCGTCCTTTATTATATTTTGCCGAAAGCCTGACCATCTCGTTCGAAACCAGATCTCCTATACCTCCAAGTTTGGCATGTCCGTATGCATCTTTTTCCTGGCTCTGGAAAACCCTTTCAACCCCTTCGTACATTGCCCCTTCCGATACCAGCACCACTGAATAGTTGCTTGGATTATTCCTGCGGTCTTCCACCATGAGTTTGGTGAGCTTATCCATATCGAATTTGTATTCGGGTATTACACAACGATTTGCAGCACCGGCCATTGTAGGAAGCATGGCAGTAAATCCGGCATACCTTCCGAATACTTCAAGTACCAGGAAACGTTCATGTGAACCTGCTGAAGTCCTCAATAAATGAGTCATCATGATTGTACGGGTAACAGCTGTACTGAATCCGATGCAGTAGTCGGTTCCCGGAACATCGTTATCCATGGTCTTTGGTATGGCAATGACCTTAAAGCCTTCCCTGTAAAGGCGTACCCCATAGCTGAGAGTGTCGTCACCTCCGATTGGAATCAGATAATCGATATTCAGGAATGCAAGATTTTTCAATACATCTGGTGTCAGGTCGTTGATTTCATCTTTGTATTTGTCCTTTAAATGATCAGGGACCTGATTCTTTTTAACCTTGCTTGGATTGGTACGTGAGCTGTGGAGAAATGTGCCACCTGTTCTTCCTGCCTTGTTGACAATTTCTTCCGATAGTTCCTGGTAATACATCTTGTTGTTTGCCTTGGGGTCGGGCTTCATTTCTATTATGCCCGCCCATCCGCGACGTATACCTATTACCTTGTAGCCTTCACGGAGAGCCCTGATGGTAACTGCCCTGATTGCAGGGTTCAATCCGGGAACATCTCCTCCTCCTGTAAGAATCCCTATTACTCCTTTTACCTTTTTTGTAGCCATAATATTAGTTTATTTAATTGTTTGATTTTTGAAGAGGCTAAAAGTAAGAAAAAAACCAAAATGATCAAATAGGGGCAACTTTTATTTATAAAGCGGGCTAACCGGATTCGCTTAAGGTTAAGGTGTTTACCGGCAGCTTTCCACACGCTCTATTTCCAGGTCACGTATTTCCCATTCGAATTCATCAGATTCAAGCTGTTCGTTGCTGAGCCTGCTGCTGCGGTAGTAGACGCCATTGAGCCTGCCTGTTTTGGCAAGCCTGGGGTTAATACACAGTGTAGTAAGATCGCTGCTCTCTTCCAATAAGGGGCCCATGTAAAAATCAATTACATAACTTATCTCTATGGGATAGTCATTGGTGTTTTTAATTTTAAGTCTCAGTTCCAGTGGACTGCTGCTGTTAAGCCACCTTGAATTGGTCCATCTGTACTGAATCTCAACCCCCTCTACGGTAGAATGGTCTACATAACGCCTCTGTCCATGGGCATCATTACCGGTGCCCAGAATAATCAAAAGAAGAATAAAACCTGTGGTTGCAATAAACTGTTTCATAATTTTAAATTTTTAATGATTTAATACCCGGAACAGTCCGGGATTGGTTTTTTATAAACGTTTTTGAAATACATTTCTTGTTTAACCTGAAGTTTTACTGCCTGTTGCCTTCAATATCCCTGCCCCAACCTGTTCTTCAAGCCCCATACAATTCAGATTAGTGTATTATGTGCACAACAGGTTATTGTCTTATCTTTGCTCCGGCATGTTTTTCAAATGCCCTCGCAAGATTTTCCATTACTTCATCAATTTGCCGGTCTTTAAGGGTGCCTTCCATATCCTGCAATATGAAACTGACTGCATAGGATTTTTTACCTTCTGTTATTTCAGCTCCTTCATATACATCGAAAAGTTTAATATTTTTGAGAAGCCTTTTTTCGGTTTTAAAAGCTATTTCCTTTATTGTATGATATTTAATTCCCTTATCCAGCTCCATGGCAAGGTCCCTCCGTACTTCCGGAAATTTCGGCAATTCCGAATATACTATTTTCTTTTTAGATGCTTTCTCAACCATTTCATCCCATCTGATATCTGCATAAAACACTCCGGTTTTAATTCCCGTTTTTTCAAGCATAACAGGGTGAACGGCTCCGTATTCTGCCAGAATAGTGTTGCCGGAATTAACCTGCAGCCCGTACAGGAATAGTTCATTCCGGATCTCTTGCTGCTGAAAAAGACCCGGATCCAGGCCCGTACGATTAAATACCTGTTTTACGAAAGCCTTGATATCGTAAAAATCTGACTGTTTGCCCTG
>PXAP01000092.1 GCA_003567115.1 Bacteroidota bacterium | reverse complement strand
GGAAGATATCAGTTTACCCGGAACCCCCGGTCAGCAGATAAGCTGGCATCTGCATGAATCCCTGTCCCTGCATTCAAATATGGCAATGCCCAATCTCAGACTTGTACTTCACAATATGCCTTAATAGGTTTCCGCAAATACACCGATGACACGAGGAATCCGGCACCAGATCCGCTGATGATGAAATTTGCCTCTTCGGCCGGCAATACAGCCGGTAAAAAGCTTGTCTCCCCGGAAACATTTACCTGGGCAGGCGAGCATTTCAAGGTGTCCCTGGCAGAGCTGAAACCTGAACCTGAACAGGTATTGCTGGGCAGATGGACAGGGAGGGCATTGAGTGGAGAGTCTTCCACGATATCAACTTCGTATCGCTGTTCTATACCCCCTTTGACGCATCAGGCTGGGAAGTGATTGATTCAGGCCTTGCAGGGCCGGTAAGACTTATTCCCTGTGAACAATAAGCGCCCCTGCCTGTGCAGTGGGCATAATAAGCAGATCATGAATACTTACGTGCGGTGGCCTGGTAATCATGAAAAGAACTGCCTCGGCAACATCCCTTCCCGATAACGGCTTCATTCCCCGGTAAGGTTGCCGGGCTTTTTCTTTATCACCCTTGAACCTGACAATTGAAAACTCAGTCTCCACCAGTCCGGGAGATACAGTCGACACCTTTACCCCGTGCTTAAGCATATCTGTCCTCATCCCACTGGAGAGGGCCTCAACAGCATGCTTGGTTGCAGAATAGACATTCCCTCTTTCATACATCTCGCGTCCGGCAATACTTCCCACATTTATAATATGTCCTGCCCCTCTTTCGATCATTGCGGGAGCCACCTTCCGGCTCATATAGAGCAAACCCTTCAGATTGGTATCTATCATCTGCTCCCAGTCTTCCATGTCGCACTCATGAAAATGATTCATACCCGCTGCCAGTCCGGCGTTATTGATCAGAATATTTATCTCCTTCCCCCCTTCAGGAAGTGAATCAACAGCTTTATTCACCTCCTCCATGTTTCGTATATCAAAGCAAAGGGTATGAACAGAGGTGAGTTTTCCCAGACGGGCTTTCAAATCTCCAAGCCTTTCATTCCTGCGGCCGGTAAGTATTAGCCCAAAGCCGTTTTCAGCAAGCAATTCAGCAGTTGCCTCTCCGATTCCGGCTGTAGCTCCTGTAATCATCACATTTCCTTTATCCATGCCATTATGTTTTGTAATTAATATTGATTTTACCCTCAAAATTAGTGTTCTTTATAATATTCTGTCACCAACCGGACAATAACTTTTTCAGTCCGGGATAAAAAATATGATTGATTTTTTAGTATTTTTAACAAAATTCCCGTTTTTTTAATATTTATCCTGTAAAAAAGCCACAATTTTGTTTTGAAAATTAACAAAATTGTGACTTACAGGATGAACCGCTTCGCTTTCACATAAAATTTTTTCATCTTTGTCTGTGTGTAATTTAAGATGAAAAAATTTCATGTTCATTTGTAATTCCAACCAAACCACATCGGATCAAACTAATATTTAACCCTCATAAATTATATTCCATGAAGAAAACTATCATCTTTCTGATTTTTGTGTCCCTTACCGGCCAGACACTCTACTCCCAGAATATTATCTGGGACGAAACCCCCGAACAGAGAAAGGAGAGAATGAGCTGGTGGACCAGTGACAGGTTCGGAATGTTCATACACTGGGGCATCTATGCCCTGCCGGCAAGGCATGAATGGGTCAAAACACGGGAAAGAATGACAAATGAAGATTATCAGAAGTATTTTGATAATTTCAACCCCGATCTTTACGATCCTGCCGAATGGGCAAAAATGGCAAAAGATGCGGGGATGAAATATGTTGTGTTAACAGCCAAGCACCATGACGGTTTCTGTCTTTTTGAATCCGGGTACACCGATTACCATGCAGGTAACACCCCTTACGGTAAAGACCTGATCAGAGAATACGTAGATGCCTTCAGGGCGGAAGGTATGGGGGTTGGTTTTTATTATTCGCTGATAGACTGGCATCACCCTCATTTTACAATTGACAGGGTTCATCCGCAGCGTACAACTTCGGCAGAGGAGTATGAAAAGATAAACAGGGGGCGTGATATGTCAATATACAGGGAGTATATGAAAAATCAGGTTCGTGAACTGCTGACCAATTACGGACAAATAGACATTATCTGGCTCGATTATTCCTATCCCGGTGAGTTCGGCAAAGACCGCGATGACTGGGGTTCGGTTGAGCTGCTGAAAATGGTGCGCGAGCTTCAGCCGCATATACTGGTCAATGACCGGCTCGATCTGAAAGAATACCGTGACGGATGGGATTTCACCACGCCGGAGCAGTTCAAGGTCCAAAGCTGGCCGGAGATAGACGGGGAAAAGATACCCTGGGAGACCTGCCAGACCTTCTCCGGCAGCTGGGGATATTACCGCGACGAGCATACATGGAAAGATAATAAGCAATTGCTTGTGCTGCTTATCGAAAGTGTAAGCAAAGGTGGTAATTTGCTGCTCAATGTAGGACCGACAGGGCGGGGAATGATAGACTACCGGGCGCAGGAAGCCCTGGAAAACATTGGTGAATGGATGAAATACAACAGCCGCTCCATTTACGGGTGTACTCAGGCCCCTGAAGAGTTCGAAGCCCCCGAACATTCAATTATGACATATAACCCCGAAACCAACAGACTCTATATTCATCTGATAGAATACCCCCTGATAAATTACAGGCTGCCGGGTATGCGCGGCAAGGTGAAGTATGCGCAGTTCCTGCACGATGCATCAGAGATACAGGTCACCACACCATATGGCCACTGGAGGCGGGAAGATGTTGACCCGGATGACCTTAACCTGCGGCTGCCGGTAACCAAGCCGAATGTTGTGATCCCGGTAATTGAGGTGATCCTTTATGATTGAAAATGCTAT
>PXAP01000173.1 GCA_003567115.1 Bacteroidota bacterium | reverse complement strand
CGCGTCAGCTGTTGAAGGGCATGTTGAATTGCTTCAACAGCGCCTTGGCTTCCGCGTCGGTTTTCGCGGTGGTGCAGATGATCACGTCCATGCCCCAGACCTCGTCGACCTTGTCGAAGTCGATCTCGGGGAAGACGATATGTTCCTTGATGCCCATGGCATAATTGCCGCGGCCATCGAAGGATGAACCCTTCACGCCCCGGAAGTCGCGGACGCGCGGCAGGGCAATGGTGATCATCCGGTCCAGGAATTCGAACATCCGGTCGCCGCGCAGCGTGACCTTGACGCCCAGCGGCATGCCGTCACGAACGCGGAAACCGGCGATGGAATTCTTCGCCTTGGTGATGACGGCTTTCTGGCCGGCGATCCGGGTCAGGTCTTCCTGCGCCGATTTCACCTTCTTGGTGTCCTTCACCGCCTCGCCGATGCCCATGTTCAGGACGATCTTGTCCAGACGCGGGATCATCATGTCGTTGCGGTAGCCGAATTCCTCTTTCAGCGCGGCGCGGACGGCATCGCGATAATGAGCCTTCAGGCGCGGTATGTAGGTGGCTGCGTCCAGCATCAGATCGCCTCCCCGGTGGTCTTGGCGAAACGCACCTTCTTGCCGTCTTCCAAGCGGAAGCCGACGCGGGTTGCCTTGCCGTTTGCGTCCATCAGCGCCAGGTTCGACAGGTCGATCGGCATCGGCTGCGGCAGACGGCCGCCCTGCGTGGTCTGGCTTTGCTTGGTGTGGCGAATGGCGACGTTGATCCCGTCAACCACCGCCTTGTTTTCCCTGGGCATCACCTGGGTGATCTCGCCCTGCTTGCCCTTGTCCTTGCCGGCAAGCACGACCACCTTGTCGCCCTTCTTCAGCCTCGCAGCCATCAGAGCACCTCCGGCGCCAGCGAAATGATCTTCATGAAGTTCTTCGCGCGCAACTCGCGCACCACCGGCCCGAAGATCCGGGTGCCCACGGGCTCGCCCTGGTTGTTCAGGATGACGGCGGCGTTGCGGTCGAAGCGGATGGCGGTGCCATCCTCGCGGCGCACTTCCTTGGCGGTGCGCACGACGACGGCCTTGCGCACGTCGCCCTTCTTCACGCGGCCCCGGGGGATGGCTTCCTTGACCGACACCACGATGATGTCGCCCACCGACGCGTAGCGCCGTTTGGAACCACCCAGGACCTTGATGCACTGCACCCGGCGCGCGCCGGAGTTGTCAGCGACATCCAGATTTGTCTGCATCTGGATCATTTGGTTTCTCCCGACCTTTGGGAACCGGTGTCTCTCGCGGTCCCAGGGTTTCGATCAAACCGGAATGTGGGATCAAGCCGAAGCTTCGGTCACCACCCTCCAGCGTTTCGTTTTCGACATCGGCGCGCATTCCTCGATGCGAACGGTATCGCCGACCTTGAACCGGTTCATCGGGTCATGGGCCCGGTATTTCTTCGTCTTGCGCACGGTCTTCTTCATCACCGGATGCGTGAAGCGGCGCTCGACCAGGACCGTGACGGTTTCGGCGTTCTTGTCGCTCGTCACCGTGCCTTGCATGATGCGTTTGGGCATGGACAGACCTCTCAGTTCGCCGCCGCGTCGCGGGCTTTTTCGTTCAGCACGGTCTTCACACGTGCGGCATCCCGGCGCACCTGGCGCATCCGGGCGGTGTTTTCCAGCTGGCTGGTGGCCTTCTGGAAACGCAGGTTGAAGGCCTCTTTCTTCAGGGCCACCAGCTGGTCGCGCAGCTGGTCCGGCGTCTTGTTTCTCAATTCGTCGGCGTTCATCGCCCGTCTTCCCTTCATGCAACAATCGCCGGCAGGCCCCGATCTGGCAGGGTCACCCGAATCCCGGCGGAGGTGGATGCCGCGCTATAGGCCCCCTGGCCCCGCTTGGCAAGCGCCAAGGGCGGGATTGCCCCGCCCCTGGCTAATTCGTCATCGCGCGCGGCTGGACTTACCAGTCCTCGCGCGCCACCACACGGGTCTTGATCGGCAGCTTCATTGCGGCCAGACGCAGCGCCTCGCGCGCCACGGCATCGCCCACGCCGTCGATCTCGAACATCACACGGCCGGGCTTGACCTTGCAGGCCCAGAAATCGACCGAGCCCTTGCCTTTACCCATCCGTACCTCGGTCGGCTTCGACGACACGGGCACATCGGGGAAGACCCGGATCCACACCCGGCCCTGACGCTTCATGTGACGCGTCATGGCGCGGCGCGCAGCCTCGATCTGGCGGGCGGTGATGCGCTCGGGCTCGGTGGCCTTCAGCCCGTAGGAGCCGAAGTTCAGGTCGAACCCGCCCTTGGCGGCGCCCTTGATGCGGCCCTTGTGCTGTTTGCGGAACTTCGTCCGTTTCGGTTGCAGCATTGTCTCTCTCCTGTCAGGCGCGCATCAGCGGCGCGGACGCGGGCCGCCGCCGGCTTCCTGAAGCTCGCTCGCCCGGCGATCGCGTGCCGAAGGGTCGTGCTCCATGATGTCGCCCTTGTAGATCCAGACCTTGATCCCGATGATCCCGTAAGGGGTCTGGGCCTCGGCCAGCGCATAGTCGATATCGGCGCGCAGCGTGTGCAGCGGCACCCGGCCCTCGCGATACCACTCGGTGCGCGCGATCTCGGCGCCGCCCAGACGGCCGGCGACATTCACGCGAATGCCCAGCGCGCCCATGCGCATCGAATTCTGCACCGCGCGCTTCATGGCACGGCGGAAGCTGACCCGGCGCTCGAGCTGCTGGGCGATCGATTCCGCCACCAGTTGCGCATCCAGTTCGGGCTTGCGCACCTCGACGATGTTCAGATGCAGCTCGCTGTCGGTCATGTTGGCGAGCTTCTTGCGCAGCGTCTCGATATCGGCGCCCTTCTTGCCGATGATCACGCCGGGCCGCGCGGTGTGGATCGTCACCCGGCACTTCTTGTGCGGGCGCTCGATGATCACACGGCTGACGCCGGCCTGCTTG
>PXAP01000151.1 GCA_003567115.1 Bacteroidota bacterium | reverse complement strand
AACCGTGAGCTGAAAAGATATGGTCCCGGTAAAATCGAATCTTCTCCTGTTCATGTTCGTTTATTCCGGCTTGAGCAGCTTAAAGGACTGACTGCAGGAAAAGATAATGAAGCCGAAGCCCACGACCACATAAGATCCTTTGTCAGCCGGTTCCCGTCAGATAAGCTTCTTTACGGGAACCCCCGGCCCTTTTAAGACCGATTACCAGCCGGTTCCCGTCAAACAAAATTCTTTACGGGGAACTCCGTCCCCTTTAAGATTGATTATCAGCCGGTTTCACTCATATAAACTTCCTTACGGCAAACCATGGCCTGTTGCCTGAGGCATTATTATGAAAAATATTTGTAAGAAGATGATGGCTTCCTTTGACGGGGGCATAAAATTTGAAACTCCTGGAATATAAATTAAAATTATCTGACTATGGAAAATCTTAAAGGTAAAAAGGCAGCAATACTTGCTACCAACGGTTTTGAGGAATCGGAACTGTTTGAGCCAAAAAAAGCGCTTGAAAACAGCGGTGCAGAGGTTACGGTTATTTCCCCCGAAAGGGGAAACATTAAAGCCTGGAGGCACGGTAACTGGAGTAAAGAGATCGGGGTTGACATTACCATTGATAATGCCAGCGTGAACGATTATGATTGCCTGATTTTGCCCGGTGGTGTCATTAATCCTGACAAGCTCCGGAGAAACAGCAAAGCGGTGGATTTTGCACGCAGGTTTTTCGAAAATAACAGGCTTGTAGCTGCCATTTGTCACGGACCGCAACTGTTAATTGATGCAGAAGTGGTCAGCGGCCGAACAATGACCTCTTTTCATGCAATAAGGAAGGATCTTGAAAATGCAGGGGCAAACTGGATTGATTCGGAGGTTGTTGTCGACGATAAGTTAATAACTTCCAGAAATCCGGGAGATCTGGAAGCTTTTAACCGGAGAATCATTGAAAAGATGATTTGAGTTAATACCGTAATAGGGGCGTAGAGAAGCTATTTAACGATCTTTTCGGATATAAATTTCTCAAGTTCTACCAGGAAGAAAACCGTCAGGCCGGCGATTAACGGATAAATCCACATCCTTACAGGGAGTGGCTGGGTGTCGAAAAGACTGTTCATAACAGGTACATAGGTCAAAATGAGTTGTAACGCGATCAATATGCCTATTGCCAGGAAAATATACGGGTTGTCAAAAAAGTATCTGCTAAAGCTTGATTCGTGCAATTTGCGGCAGGTAAGGAGGTAAAAAACATGTCCGCCTACCAGCGTGTTGACAGCAACAGTCCGGGCCAGCGGAAGGGCGTTGTCTGCCCCATTATAATTCATGTTGAAGGCCAGATAGGTAAGGCTCCCGCTAAGAATAGAAACGAATACGATCCTCCATGCAAAATAGCCCCCTAAAATGGGTTTATCTGGATCCCTGGGAGGCCGCTTCATCACCTTATGTTCCATGGGTTCTACTGACAATGATAAAGCAAGTGTAACTGCAGATACCATGTTTATCCATAATATCTGTACAGGACTTATAGGCAGTGTTGCCCCAAGAATGATAGCCGCGATGATCACCAGTGCTTCTGCTCCGTTGGCAGGTAGAATAAAAAGGATGGTTTTTTTAAGGTTATCATAGACTGTTCGGCCTTCCTCTACAGCATTGACTATTGATGCGAAATTGTCATCGGCAAGAACCATTTCCGAGGCTTCCTTGGATACCTCGGTTCCCTTTATTCCCATTGAGATGCCAATGTCTGCTTTTTTAAGGGCCGGGGCATCGTTAACACCGTCGCCGGTCATGCCACAAAGCATTTTATTTTCCTGCAGTGCCTGGACGAGTTTTAGTTTATGCCCGGGGTTCGTACGGGCAAACACATTATTTTTTTTAACCACTTCCCGGATCTCTTCATCCTGCATTTCATCCAGCTGCTTTCCGGTAATAGCTTCCTGTTCATCCTCCATCCCTATATCCCGGGCAATTGCAGATGCAGTAACAGCATGATCGCCGGTGATCATTACCGGGCGAATGCCTGCTTCTTTACACTCTCTGATCGATTCAACCACTTTCTCACGTGGTGGGTCTATAATCCCGGTCAAACCTAAAAATATCAACCCTTCTTCAAGTTTTTCCTCTTCCAGGTTCTCCTCTTTGGAGGATACTTCCTTGAAAGCTGAGCCAAGCACTCTTTGCCCTTGTTCTGCAAGTTGAACCATCTGCTTATCCCAGAATTCCCTGTCCAGAGATTGGGTATCATTGCCCTTATACTGCTTTTTACAGATCTCCATGAGTCTTTCGGGAGCTCCATTCACAAAAACAAAGGTTTTGCCCTCATGTTTGTTTAATGTGGCCATGTATTTCCGCTCTGAAGCAAACGGCAGGGAGTCAATGCGTTCGGATTTGAGTTCCGCCAATCCTGCTTTATAGGATAAAGTCAAAAGTGCACCTTCTGTGGGGGTGCCGATCAGTTTCCAGTTGTTGTCCTCCTCTTTAATTTCAGCTTCATTACAGAGCCTCATTGACCATAGCATCTTTTCCAGGGCCGGGTCACTGGAAATATCTGCTTTCTTTTCGTCTTCGTTTAGGATTTCTCCCTTTGGTTCATAACCGGTGCCTTCTACCTGGTATTTATTGCCGGGAGTTACAATGCTTTTGGCAGTCATCTCATTGCGGGTGAGAGTGCCTGTTTTGTCTGAGCAAATAACCGATACAGCACCAAGTGTTTCCACCGACGGAAGCCGGCGTATTATGGCATGGCGTTTAGCCATCTGCTGAACGCCGATGGCAAGGGTGATGGTCATAATGGCGGGAAGTCCTTCGGGAATAGAAGCCACAATTATGCTTATAGCCGCCATGAAGGATTGATGCAAACTGAAGTCCCTCAATAAATAAGCGATGGCAAAAAATCCTGTGGCCATTACAACGATTGCAATTGAAAGTAATTTACCGAAGCTGTCGATTTT
>PXAP01000128.1 GCA_003567115.1 Bacteroidota bacterium | reverse complement strand
TTTCACAAGTTCCATGTATTCGGGGTCAACTCCGGATTTTAAACGACAAGGACCCCAAAGGCCCATCAGGTCAGGTGCAGAATGGGTGTGGCTGCTTGATATGATAGCATAGTCAATATCCAGACCCTCAGGCAGGCTCTTCCTTACGTCAATTATATCACAATTGAAAAGTCCGATTGCATCGAGAGCAACCCAGGCAATGCGGGTTTGACCGTCATCCAGCACCATCGCCCTTGCCCACAGATCATCATGAACGCCCTTCGCCGGCTTGCTGTTATGGAAACCCGCCATCCATACAGCTTCAAAACGACCGCTACCGGTAACATCCTCCCAGGTATCTCCCTCCTTTGGGTTATATCTTGCATTGCCCTCTGTATCTGTCCATGTATCAATAACTGCCGGGGTTATCTTAAAGGCAGCGAAACCTGCATGCACTATTCCGGCTGAAGGAGCTTCAATGTCTATATTGACCGAATAGCCTTTATGCCTGTCCCGCATGTTGTAGCAGGAGATCGAGATCAATACCAGGATAATTACAAGAAAAAGGATCCCCGTATATTTTAATATTTTTTTCATTACCGGTGTTGTAAAATTTGGTAATTCCGGGAAAGCCGGCAGAATGATCAGAAATTATTTTTACACTGGTTTTTAAGGCCTTACTCCGGGTTTTCAGATATGCGCAGCACAACTATATTTATAATGTACTTTGTCTTCCATGGTTATTGTTAAGTTTATTAAGCATATCCATGCCGGAGAGTTTGGCATTGAAAAAGGGTCGTTACAATTACTTGATATACAACAACCTGATCTGGTCGGGTTAAATATTTTTATTATATATTACGCCTGAGCAAATTGCCGGGCTGTTTTTATATTTGTGCAGGGAGATAAAATACTTTTTAATATCCCCGTGTTTATATACATACAAGCCTGCCATGCATGACAGGCTTGCATGTAGTAACCTTACCAGGATTTAGATTGCTATCCTCCGCTAATGGGGAGAGGCAGATATTTTACATTATATGCTATTTTATAACCTGCACTTCGGTTGCCTGTGGTCCCTTTTCTCTTTCTACTTTTTCGAAGGTTACTTCCTGACCATCTTCAAGATTTTTAAAGCCTTCCTGTAAAATGTCAGTATGGTGGACAAATATATCTTCTCCCTCTTCTGACACGATAAATCCAAAACCTTTGTTTGAATCAAACCATTTAACTGTACCTTTCATAAGTTACTCATTAGATTAGATATTCAAAAATAACACAATCATAAAGAAAAGAATTTTTTACCATCATTCCAATTTTCGCGGAGGTTTTCTTTTTCTTATTTTTGTAATTAAGTAAAATATAAGATTAGCCTAGTCAATATTTTTATGATCCAATCTAATAATCATACCATGATGAACCGAAGATCTTTTATTCAAAAGAGTATGGCAGGAGCAGTAATGGCCGGCATGCCGGTATCGGGATTATATGCTTTCAGTAATGCTAAACCTGCAGGAATCGGTATTTGTGACTGGGACCTGGGGCATACTGCCGACGATCCCTTTACACCCAGCAAGCCGGCAGGAGTTTTTATACCACGTGCAGCCAGGGTTGGACTTGAAGCGATACAGGTCAGTCTTGGTACCGCACCTGATAATATTATGCTCAGAGATAGTGCTGTAAGAAAGCGCTACATTGAACTTGGCAAAGAGTACAATATAGTGTTCTGTTCTGTTGCTGTCGGCAGCATTCTACATCATTTACCCCTTACCACCGAGCCGCAATCTGCCGTTTTCGTCATAGATGGGCTTGAAGCAGCCGGGGCATTGGGAGCCAGGAATATTCTGATAGCTTTCTTTTTTGATGGTGACCTTCTGGAAAGAGATGCCTCAGGTAATTATATCAATATATCTTCCGGCAAATATCCAGAGTACAAATGGAAAGATAAAGATATTGAGAGGCTTATTGCAGTTATGAAACAGATTGCACCCCGGGCCGAAGATCTTGGCATTGCACTGGGTCTTGAAAATTCTTTGTCGGCTGATCAAAATCTTCAGATTATCAATGAGATAGGCTCACCCATGGTCCAGATATATTACGATATTGGTAATTCCTGGAACTTTGGTTATAACGTTCCCGGAGAAATCAGAAAGATAGGCAATCATCGCATGTGTGAGATACATATAAAAAATGCCGGATCAAAACTCATTTACGGAGATGAGGGAGAAGTTGACATGGAAGCCTGTGCCGAAGCACTGGGTGATATTGGCTATGACAAATGGCTTGTTCTGGAAACCATTGGCCGGCCCGGCAGGTTTGTAGAAGACACAACCGCCAATATTGAATTTGTAAGAAGGGTTTTCATAGAACAGGCCTATTCAGCCAGGATGCACTTATAGAATTCCTAATCATACATAAGGCCGGTATATTTTGAAAGTAACTTCTTGCACCCTAAAAGAACGCTTCATATGGCAAACTACTTCTATGAACAGGATATATGCAACTTGTGCCATCCTGATGAATTTGTTTTATAACTCCGGAATTATGAAAAATACGTAATAATCAGTTTTAATCTCACGGGCAAGGGGCTGTTAAGTTTGACTGAAAAACTCACGTCTTTGGATCTAATCATGTCTTTAGCGGGGCTAAGTCCGAAATGTCTGATTTTTTTTAAAATTTGCAGTGCGTTAAATAAATCGGGGTTAAACCATAAGAGTGGAATTGCCTTTCCTTAATATGGGAAGTATTTTGTAGTGCCAAAGAAAAAAAAATGTATTTATAATTATCTCATATTCAAGTAAAAACAATTTGCATTTATCGTATATGCGTTTAATTTGGGACAATTAAGATTTGTTATTATTAGGGTAAATTATATTTTTACAATAAGATATAATATCTTATGAGTTAAATGAAAATGCAAAAAGGTAATGTAAAACACTTATTTGTAAAGAGTTAAGATTTTTTA
>PXAP01000187.1 GCA_003567115.1 Bacteroidota bacterium | reverse complement strand
AATTAACTTGCAGCCCGTAAAGAAATAATTCATTCCTAATCTCTTGCTGCTGAAAAAGACCGGGATCCATGCCCATGCGAATAAAGGCCTGTTTTACATAAGCCTTGATATCGTAAAAATCTGACTGTTTGCCCTGTCTGTTCCAGTGTTTTCCGTCAAGAACCCCTGAGAGGAAAAGTGCCAGGTGTGTCGATTCATGGTAGTTTTTCAGATCATTTTTTCCGGGTTTATTACCTGAGTAGCTGTAAACATTTCCGAATTCATAAAGT
This sequence comes from Bacteroidota bacterium, assembly GCA_003567115.1. GTDB lineage: Bacteria > Bacteroidota > Bacteroidia > Bacteroidales > PUMT01 > PXAP01. Next base: position 12,793 of record PXAP01000187.1, on the reverse strand, counting down.
CTTAGATCGGGATTTTTCCTGTTTGCATTATACAGTATCGCCTCCAGTCCACCGAAAAAAAGTGTCTGCCGCATACTGTCAAGATCGGTGCTGAGCGGATTTACAATTCTAACCAGTTTTTCTTCGGGAAACAGCGATAAATTTTTGTAGAAGGAGGATTTGGTGAGTGAATTGGAAATTATTTCATTGAAGCCCGTGCTTGTGAGCATATCGGCTATCGTGTGCATATACCTCTCTCTGTCGGGTTTTTCCGAATAGGAGAGGGTAGAGTGTACGGTTTCCGGGGTTGATATTGTATTATATCCGTAAATCCTAAGGATCTCCTCAACCACGTCGGCCTGCCTTGTCACATCTACCCTGTAAAGAGGAATTTCCAGCGAAAGCTTTCCCGCTTTTTCTTCAATTATCCTGAAATCGAGCAGGGTAAGTATCCTTTTAATTTTTTTAACAGGAATTTTTTCCCCCACCAGTCTCCCGACATAACCCAGATCCAGGTCCAGTCTTAACGGCGCAACAGGATTTGGGTAGACGTCTGTAACTTCCGATGATATATTTCCACCTGCGATCTTTTTTATAAGCATTGCTACCCTTTTCAGCACGTAAACTGTTGCAGAGGGATCGGTACCGCGTTCAAAACGGTAGGAGGCATCGGTGCTGAGACCGTGTCTTCGTGCTGTTTTCCTGATGGAGACGGGATCGAAGCAGGCACTTTCCAGGAAAACATTGACAGTAGATTCATCAACCCCCGATTCTGTACCGCCAAACACACCTGCTATAGCCATCCCTTCTTCAGTATTGCATATCATCAGGTCTTCTGAAGAGAGTTCCCGTTCCTCTTCATCCAGTGTGACGAACCTGGTTTTTTCGGGTAAATGTTCAACAATCACTTTTCTTCCCTTGATCCTGTCCGCATCAAAAGCATGCAGTGGTTGTCCGGTCTCGTAAAGAATGTAATTGGTAATATCAACGATATTGTTTATGGGCTTAAGTCCTGCAGCTTTTATCCTGTTCTGCAGCCAGAGCGGCGACGGAGCCACTTTTATCCCCGATATGGTCAAACCGGAATATCTCGGGCAACCAACCGGGTCTTTGATAATTATATCGATTGGATAGTTATTGTTGTCGGGCTTAAAATCTTCAACACCGGGTCGTGTCAGCTTCACTTTTTTCGACTGGCCGAGCCATGCAGCCAGTTCACGGGCCACCCCTAAATGCGAAGCAGCATCAATGCGGTTGGGAGTAAGATCTATTTCGAATACAGTGTCGGTTTCTATATCAAAATACTCACCTGCCGGCGTACCCGGAACCGCATCTCTGTCCAGTACCATTATCCCTTCATGAGAATCACCAAGGCCCAGTTCATCTTCAGCGCATATCATGCCTTCCGAAATTTCTCCCCTTATCGTGGTTTTTTTGATTGTAAGACTTTGATCCTGCTTAAAAAGCGTTGCCCCGGCCAATGCAACTGCAACCTTCTGTCCGGCAGCCACATTAGGTGCGCCGCAGACTATCTGCAGTATTTTGCTGTCACCTGCATCAACCCGGGTTACGCTGAGTTTGTCAGCGCCGGGATGTTTCTCACATGAGATCACTTCTCCTGTAACCACACCTTCAAGGCCTCCCTTTACTGACTGGAATTTTTCGGTCGCCTCAACTTCAAGACCTATACTTGTAAGTATTTCAGATATTTCCGGGGGACTAAGGTTTATATGCAGGTATTGCTTCAGCCAGTTGTATGAGATCTTCATCAGAAATATTATTACAGGATTTTTGAAAATTCAAAAGTAAATAAAAAACAAAACTTAGCTGCCCTGATTGTGGTAAATCATCAGATGGAATATAAAAATTTATCCGGGTTAATGTGTTTGGCCTTAAAAATTTTATCCCGTATCTTTCATTGAAACTTTTAAGCAAATAAATATATTTGCACAAAATAATTATTAAAAAAAAGAGAATTGGAAGCAAACAATAATAATCCACTGATACTGGTTACAAATGATGACGGAATCCATGCACCGGGGCTTGAGAGGCTTATTGAAATGGCCGGAAAAATTGGAAAAGTGGTTGCTGTTGCACCTGATCAGGGGCGTTCGGGCATGTCGCATGCAATAACCATAAGATATCCCTTGCGGATAAAAAAGATCAGTGAAGAGAAGGATTGTAGTTTATATGCCTGTTCGGGTACACCGGCTGACTGTGTTAAAATTGCCATTAACCAGATACTTGACCATAAGCCCGATATTGTGTTGTCGGGAATTAACCATGGATCTAATTCATCAATCTCGGTACTTTACAGCGGTACCATGGCTGCAGCGCTTGAAGGCGGATTGCATGGGGTGCCTTCCATCGGACTTTCTGTAACTGACCATTCATCCAGGCCTGACTTTTCCGCCTCTGTTCTTTACGGAGAAAAGATAATCAAGAATACCCTGCTAAACGGTCTGCCGGAAGGTGTGTGCCTGAATGTCAATTTTCCCAAATTACCTGTTGAGCAAATCCGTGGGATAAAAATTTGCAGGCAGGCACGGGGAATATGGATTGAAGAGTTTGACAAACGCATAGATCCTCAAAGCCGGGAATATTTCTGGCTAACGGGGTATTTTGATAATTATGAGCCGGATGCTGAAGATACTGATGAATGGGCGCTTAAAAATCACTATGTTTCAGTTGTTCCCATAAGGATAGATTTTTCCGATCTTAATGCAATGGATAAACTCACATCTGCATATGCAAAGGCCATTACTTAATTCGCAAAAAACAGGGTTTATTTCAGGAATTATACTTCCTCTGGTTTCATTGTCCGGCTTTTATTTTTTGCGATACAGCGGCATTCCGATAGTTGAGTTTTTAAGGTACCTCTATTTCAGAGACATACTTTCTCCTCTGCTAAGTCTTAATATTTTGCCTAATCTGGTTCTGTTTTTCATATTCATAAGGAAAGATTATCTGTCTTCTGCCCGGGGTGTTCTGCTGGCTACATTTCTCTTTGCGGGAGTTGTTTTATTATTTAAGGTTTTATCCTGACCTATGAGGTATTATATTATTGCCGGTGAAGTTTCGGGTGATCTGTACGGATCATACCTTATGAAAGCTTTGAAAAGTGCAGATGCCGGTGCTGAATTCAGATTCTGGGGAGGCGATCTTATGGCCGATGCCGGAGGCACACTGGTTCAACATGTTAACAAAAGCAGTTTCATGGGATTCATGGAAGTGTTGAAAAATATCAGGTCTGTATTTTCAAGCATCATGCTGTGCAAAAAAGATCTGGCCCGGAATATGCCCGATGCCCTTATACTTATTGATTATCCCGGTTTTAACCTTCGTATGGCCAGATTTGGCAGCAAACTGGGTATAAAAGTTATTTATTATATATCACCCAAAGTCTGGGCATGGAATGAATCCCGGGTTAAGTCCATAAAAAAATATGTGGACCATATGATAACCATTTTTCCTTTTGAAACCGAATTTTATCAAAAATTTGGTTTCAAGGTCGACTATGTTGGCAATCCCCTGGTTGATGTAATTGAAAACCGTTCATGCAAAGGGGAGGATTTTGAAGAGTTCATCAGGAGGAACGGACTTAGCCGTAAGCCTGTTATTTCGATCCTTGCCGGCAGCCGCATTCAGGAAATTGAAAGCTGTCTGCCTGTGATGTTATCAGTTATACATCATTACCCGGATTATCAGTTTGTTATAGCAGGTGCTCCTTCTGTTGATCCGGAGGTTTATATAAAACTTACCAAAAACAAGATACCACTGCTTTTCAACCAGACCTATGCCACGCTGCAGCAGTCATCCGCCGCCATGATTGTCAGCGGTACAGCCACACTTGAAGCGGCACTTATTGGTGTACCAGTTGTTGTTTGCTACCGGAGCTCTTTTATCTCTTATCATATTGCCAAAAGGCTTATAAAAGTGAAATATATATCACTTGTTAATCTTATAATGAAAAGGGAAGTTGTCAGGGAGCTTATTCAGCATGAATTCAACAGTGAGAACCTCAAAAATGAGCTTGATAAATTGTTGCCTGACAGCGCTGCCAGGCAAAAAATGCTTGCTGATATGGAGAATCTGAAAAAGATTCTGGGGCGGGAAGGTGCTTCCGGGAGGGCTGCTGAAAGAATATTGGGGTATCTTAATGCCAGTAATAGTTAAAATCCCTATGCAAAAGACTCTGACATTTATTTTTTTGCTACTGCTTTTTAGTATCTCTCTCCGTTCAGAAACTGTCAGGGTAAGCGTTTTTAATGGCTATTCCCTTTCATCTGTGGTTATTTCACCTGATAAGGGAAAGTACCTTCTTGTAGCGGACGGGCAGGAGGTCGATGTTATAGGTGAGAATGAACTTGTTTACTTTTCCATGAGGGGTGAAAGGCTCCAGGTTAGAAGTCAATCCGGTTCAACAGGCACTTTCTCTGTGGCTTCCCTTACTGCTATTGAAGATGATGGTGAATTCAGTGTAAGACCTGTGGAGCCTTCGATGGAAAGAGTTTATTATCATGGCAGCCTGGATATCAGCATTGAATTTGGCCGTATTAATATCATTAATGCAGTCAGTAAAGATCTTTATCTTGCAGGCGTTGTAGAGGCTGAATCCGGCATTGGTGCCCCTTACATGTTTTATAAAGCGCAGGCAATAATTTGCCGCACTTATCTGTACGGGAATCTTCACCGGCATGCAGATGAGGGTTTTCATCTCTGTGATGAAGTTCATTGCCAGGTTTACAAAGGACGTTTGACGGGTAATGAGCTTGTTTATGAATCGGTTAATTCAACCTCCGGTATGGTAATTACCCGCCCGGACAGCATGCTTATTACGGCTGCCTTCCATTCCAATTGCGGGGGGCAGACTGTCAATTCGGAGGAGGTATGGCTTGTTCACAGGTCATACCTGCGTTCAGTTATTGACCCTTACTGCCGTGAAAGCCGCAGCGCGGTATGGGAAACCAGTATAGATGCCGGTCAGTGGGAGTCATATCTCATATCTATGGGACTTGATAACGGTAATGGCCGGTTCGGCCTCCCTGAATTTGTGTTCAGACAGCAGGGCAGGAATATTTTTTACAGTATCGGCGGACTCGATTTGCCACTGACCAAAATAAGGAGCGACTGGAATTTCAGATCGGCATATTTTGATATTGAGATATCCGGTCCCGGGCATGATTTGTTGATAAGGGGCCGCGGGTCCGGTCATGGTGTGGGGCTCTGCCAGGAAGGTGCAATGGAAATGGCAGCCAGGGGGTATAATTTTATTGATATATTGCAGTTCTATTATACGGATGTGAGAATAATGGATATTGATAAAGTATTCTGAACAGTGATGTCATAATATTCAGCTGTTTGTTTTAAAATGTCTTTATATAATGCTTGCACTGATTAAAAAGGAAATTGGCAGTTTTTTCAGTTCATTTACCGGCTATGTGGTTATAGTGGTGTTTTTGGTTATCACCGGACTTTTTATCTGGGTTTTTCCCGGTGAGCTTAATATACCCGACAGCGGATATGCCACTCTTGATACACTTTTTATCATTGCTCCCTGGGTATTTTTATTTCTTGTTCCTGCAGTTACAATGCGGATGTTTGCCGAGGAAAAAAGATCCGGTACCTTAGAGTTATTGCTGGTGCGGCCTGTTACGGATTTTCAGATTGTTATGGCAAAGATCACGGCTGCCCTGGCGCTTGTGATCATCTCTCTGTTGCCTACCCTTATATATTTCTGGTCTGTTTACACCCTTGGCAATCCTCCTGGCAATCTTGATACCGGTGCAATCTGGGGTTCATATATTGGACTGGTTTTTCTTGCCGGCAGTTATGCCGCAATAGGGGTTTTTGCCTCTTCATTTACTGAAAACCAGATAGTGGCTTTTGTTGTTGCCGTTTTACTCTGTTTCTTCTTTTTTACAGGATTTGAGATGATCAGTGCACTACCTCTTCCTTTAAGGGTTGAGCAGTTATTATTGTATATGGGTATCAATGAGCATTACCGGTCCATAAGCCGGGGAGTGGTTGATACCCGGGATGTGGTTTATTTTGTGGGGCTTATTGCTTTTTTTGCGTTTTTAACCCGTACCGTGCTTCAAAGCAGAAAATGGTAGATTAGATGAAAAAAAGAGATTATAAAAGACAACAGCTGAAAAGACTTGCCTTTTTGCTTGTTTCGATAATTTTAATATGTTTTGTTTCCAACCATGTTTTTATCAGGGCAGACCTTACTGCGGACAAACGTTATACCCTCTCTTCTGCGACACATGATATCCTGAGCCAACTGGATGATATTGTTCATGTAAGGATCTATCTGGACGGCGATCTTCCTGTAGGGTTCAGGCGTATGAAAAATGCCGTCAGAGAGATGCTGGATGAGTTCAGGGTAGTGGCAGGAAGCAGGATCCAATATGAGTTTATTGATCCGGCTGATATAGATGACCGGGCAGTTCGGGATGATCTTCATAAACAGCTTTACAGTAAAGGTTTGAGGCCAACCAATATTGAAATTACGGAGCGGGGAGGAGGCCGTTCCCAAAAACTTATATTTCCGGGTGCACTGTTATCCTATAAAGGCATGGAGGTGCCTGTCAATCTCCTGAAGAACAATCCTGCCCTGCAGGCAGAACAAAACCTGAACAACTCCATGCAAAGCCTGGAATATGAGTTTATCAGCTCCTTTCACACAATGATAAGCCCGGTAACAAAAAAAGTAGCTTTTCTTGAGGGTCATGGTGAACTTGATGAACTTCTGGTGGCAGGAATAAGCGATGCCATCGCCCGTCATTACGATATTTACCGAGGGCGTATTGATGAACGGGATTTGCGCAGTCTTGATGATTATCACGCATTGATCATTGCAAAGCCTTTGAGGCCGTTTACCGAAACAGAAAAGTATATAATAGACCAGTATATCATGAACGGTGGCAGGGTTATGTGGTTTATTGATCCGGTAGCAATTGATCTTGACAGCCTTACCTATCAAAGTGAGGCTGTTGCCCTTATTAACGATCTGAATCTTGACGACCAGTTGTTTCGCTACGGGGTAAGGCTTAATCCCAACCTGGTGATGGATATGCATTGCCTGCTTATCCCTCTTAATATTGCCATGGCGGGTGAACAGGCAGATTTTGTACCCGCGCCCTGGTATTTTTCACCTCTGCTTTCGGGCAATGACAGTCATCCTGTAACAAGGGGACTCAATTATGTGAAGGCTGAATTTGCCAGTGTGATTGACACCGTTGCTACTGATCCCTCAATAAACCGGGAGGTTTTATTGCGCACTTCAGCTTCTACCCGGGTCGTTAATGCCCCTCTTATGGTTAATCTTGAAATGGCCAGGCAGCAACCCGACCGGCGCGATTACAATATGCCTCATCAGCCTGTTGCTGTGCTTCTTGAGGGTGAGTTTACTTCAGTGTTTACAAACAGGGTGATTTCCGGAATTATTGGCCGCAGCGATCCGGAATTCAGGGAGAGCGGGGAGAGAACAAATATGCTGGTTGTGGCCGACGGTGACATTATAAGAAATGACATTACTGTTTCAGACGGCATTCCTGAGCCTTTGCCCCTCGGATACGACAGGTATTCGGGACAGACTTTCGGTAACCGTGAATTTATTTTGAATGCCCTGAATTATCTGCTTGATGAGGCGGGACTGATGGAGTTAAGGACCAGGGAGCTGCAACTCAGGTTGCTTGACAGGGAAAGAGTAAGGGAACAACTGGCCACGTGGCAATTGATTAACCTGGTATTGCCGCTTTTAATGGTTATCTTTTTCGGACTGTTTTATAACTGGTGGAGAAAAAAGGTGTTCACCTCCTGATATAGCAAATGAAAAAGTACGGAACACATATAACCGGTTTGATTCTGCTTGCATTGCTTGCCTTGTTTGTTAATGAATACAGAAAAAAAACAACTCTTAACCGCAGGGAGATCAACTTTGCAATTGAGGATTTTAACCGGATAGATGAGGTCATAATAAGTGATGAGGAAAGAAGGGTAGGGCTGAACAGAAACAATGGATACTGGCTGTTGAATTCACGTTATGAGGTAAGAGAAGAGGCTGTTGAAATGCTTTTGCAGACCTTTGGGCGCCTAAGGGTAAGCAGTCCCGCTCCCCTGTCTGTAAGGGATCAGATCATGGAAAGACTAAGTGACGAGTCAATTCGCATCGATATAGGTATGGGAAGAAGGACCAGAACATATTTTGTCTATTCCGGGGGGAATGATTCACCAACCTATATGCTAAGGCAGGGCTCTTCCCGGCCTTACATGATTGAAGTGATTGGGTTTAGCGGAAATGCAGCTTCACTCTTTGTGACTGATGAGGGTTACTGGAGAACAAATTTGCTTTTTAACTACCGTTTGGATGAAATTGCCGAAGTGACCGTTTACCATGGAGAAGATGAGGATGATTCATTTATACTGAGGCAGTCGGCAGACCGGGATTTCAGCCTCTACAGTTATCCCGGGGATGAAGGGCTGGAGGGGATAAACGACTCTCTTGCTATCAGATACCTTGCCAATTTTTTTTATACCCCGTATGAGCGATTTGCAAACCGGAATGAAACCATGCTTATGGATTCGCTTTTCCAGGCCCGCCCTGATCATATGGTAAGGGTGACCCATCGGGACGGGACAGATACCGAGGTGTTTTTTCATAAAATAATTACAGAAAATGAGAACGGGAGCAATCATTCCGGGTTTGATCTTTTCCGGCTGTACGCCCTGATCAATGACAGATCTGAGATGGTAGTGGTTCCTTACCATTCGGTTGATCTTATTTTACGATCTGCGTCTTATTTTTATTCCAAACAGAGATGATATAAGGATTTTAATTTTATCATCCCTGTTTCATATTATTTTCATATTGTTCAGGTTAAATTTTTTTTGTATTATTGATATTTGCAATTCCAGCCTTAAAGTATTCAATAACCAAGTAGTCAGGCCTTTTTGCTCAAAATTTAAGAATATAAATTAAATCATTTTCTATGAAGTTTGTTATTTCCAGCACTGACCTGCTAAATCATCTGCAGGCTATCAGCAGGGTTATCAGTACGAAAAATACAATGCCCATTTTAGATAATTTTTTATTTAAGCTCACGGATAATGAATTAGTTATAACCGCTTCTGATCTTGAATCCACGCTTACTACCAGGATGAATCTGGATAATGCATCAGGTGAAGGTCTTATAGCCATTCCGGCAAAAATCCTTAACGATACATTAAAGGAGTTCCCTGAGCAACCACTCAGTTTTGAGATATCAACGGATAACTATTCTGTGGTTATAACTACAGAAAATGGGAAATTCAGTATATCGGGTCTGGACGGAGAGAACTTTCCCCAAAATCCGCTGCTTAAAGATGATATCAAAACGACTGTCAGAATGAGTGCGGAAGTATTGCTTAACGGCATTTCCAAAACCATATTTGCCACTGCGGATGATGAGCTCCGGCCGGTAATGAACGGGATATTCCTCGATTTTTCACCTGATAATATGACCTTTGTCGCTTCAGATGCCCATAAGCTTGTTCGTTACAAAAGGTTTGATGTTAAAACTGAACAGGAGTCATCATTTATTTTACCAAAAAAGCCGGCATCCCTTCTGAGAAATATACTTATGCGTGAAAAGAACGATGTTATTATTGAGTTTGATGACAAGAATGCACTTTTTACACTTACTGATTATAAGTTGGTCAGCAGGCTTGTTGAGGGGAATTATCCGAACTACAGCTCTGTTATACCCGATGAGAACCCTAATAAACTGATAACAGGCCGGTTTGATATAATTAACAGTCTGCGCCGTGTATCAGTTTTCTCCAGTCAGGCCAGCAACCTGGTTAAACTGGACATTGGCGAAAATCAGATTACAGTTTCTGCACAGGATATCGATTTCAGTATTTCAGCATATGAAAAACTGCAATGTCAATATGAGGGGGAAGAGATGGAAATTGGGTTTAAGTCTACCTTCCTTATTGAGATCCTTAATAATATTACTTCAAGTGAGGTAATTATGGCACTCAGTGATCCTTCAAGAGCAGGCTTGTTGTTGCCGGCGGAAAAGGACAGTGATGACGAAGATCTTCTTATGCTTCTCATGCCCATGATGATAAATGTCTGAATTAATTAATCTCTTTAACCTGTAACCTGGCCAGCTATAATCAGTTCAGGCTTACAGGGATGTAAAAAATTTATAATTTTGAAACTTAATCTTAGAAATCCACTGATTTTTTTTGATCTGGAAACTACCGGTACGGACGTAGTGAATGACAGGATCGTGGAACTCTCATATCTGAAGATATATCCCGATGGCCGGGAAGAAAGTAAAACCTGGCGGTTAAATCCGGGTATACCTATTTCCCCGGAGGCAACTGCTATTCATGGCATCTCTGATGATGATGTAAAAGATGCACCGACTTTTCAGCAGATTGCCCAAAACCTGGCCAATGAGTTCGGGGGTTCCGATTTTGCAGGTTTCAATTCCAACAAGTTCGATATCCCTTTGCTTGCCGAAGAATTTTTACGGACAAATGTGGAATTTGACATGAAAAAGCGCAAGTTTGTTGACGTGATGGTGATATTTATGAAGATGGAACAGCGTAATCTGGCGGCAGCCTATCGTTTTTATTGCAATAAAAATCTTGATAATGCCCACAGTGCAGAAGCGGACACCCGTGCAACCTATGAAATACTGCAGGCTCAGATTGACCGTTACGGCAATCTTGAAAATGATATAGATGTTATTTCCGCTTTTTCAGCCCATACCCGTAACGTTGATTATATGGGGAGAATCATATATAATGACCAGGATGTGGAGGTGATCAATTTCGGAAAATACAAGGGAATTCCGGTTGAAGAGGTCCTGGAAAAGGATCCCGGTTACTACAGCTGGATAATGAATGCGGACTTTCCCCTGTATACCAAAAAAGTGCTGACCAACATAAAGCTTCGAAAATTCAACAGGTAGATTTCAGAACCTGCCGCCGGCAACCGGTCCCCGACCGTCGTGGTTCCTCCAAAAGCCTTACCGGTCATCGGTAAACATTAAAAAATAACAGGATTATGAAGATAATATGCATCGGGAACAATTATGCAGACCATATCAGGGAAATGAACGGCTCTTTGCCCGAAAAACCTGTTTTCTTTCTTAAACCTGATACAGCTCTTGTGCACAATAATAAACCGTTTTTTTATCCTGATTTTTCATCAGAGATACATCATGAGGTTGAGTTTGTAATTAAAATTAACCGGCTTGGCCGCTCTATCAGCCGTAAATTTGCCCACCGGTATTATGATGATATCGGGGTTGGCATCGATTTCACTGCACGTGATCTTCAGCGTGAGTGCAAGAAAAATGGGCTGCCGTGGGAAATAGCCAAGGCATTTGACAACTCTGCTCCTCTTGGAGGGTTTGTTAATAAGAAGGGGATTGCCGACATGAACGATATATCGCTTCGTCTTGACATTAACGGCAAAACGGTTCAAAAAGGCAGCTCATCCGGTATGATATTTTCCTTTGATCAGATAATATCGTATGTTTCCGGGTTCATCACCCTGAAGATAGGTGATTTGATCTTTACCGGCACCCCTGCCGGTGTGGGACCGGTGAAGATAGGGGACAGGCTGCAGGCCTGGCTGAATGACAATCTTCTTCTCGATTTTTATGTAAAATAGGGCTGAAATTCGCTCCTGGTTCTTGCTGATTGATTTTAAGATTTTTATTACACTTAATATCAATGATCAGAGAAAATGCAGAATTTGCCCAATGTTGTTATAAACCCAAATCTGTCATTACAAGAATATAATACACTCTTTATGAATTAATTAATGCAATACTTTTCTAATGACCGTCATTAGAAACAATTTATAAATCAAGCAATTAAGTTCTATTGACGAATTTGGGATAAATATAAATATTTATAAATCAGGTGGCCTGGTATTCTGAATTAATCGGTTTTACAGATTTTGAAAGTTATGATTACCTGTTTCTTCTATAATTGAAGCTTTCTGTATCCGGCAATAAAAGTAAAAACTGCAACAACAGTGATTGCTGCGATTGCGGCAATGACGATGGACTGGTAATCGGACTGGCGCTTTATAATAATGCCTGCAAGTGCCCATATCACTGCCAGTCCGGTAAAGGGATTTCTGAATTTTTGCAGGACCAGTGCCGTGATAGCTGCTCCCGCAAGCACCATGATAACGGCCCATGTCTCATCGGAGATGCCCCATCCCTGCCAGTTAACTGCAACAAGCAATGCCGTTGCATTGGCAATGGTTGCTATGCATATCCATCCGAGATATATGCCGAAGGCAGCTTTGCTTATACCGCCTGCCAAAGGGGTGAGCCTGAAATTAATCAGCACCAGGGTTATCAGAAGCAGTATCATGATAACCATTGAAAGTCCCGGATTTTCATAATGCCAGGCTGCTATCCACAGTGAATTAAGTACACAGCTTATTGCAAACAGCCCGCCTATGGTATTTACCATAGCTTTGTTTTCCGTCCTGAACTGTAATATTATAAATCCGAGCAAAAGAAGATAAATAACCCCCCAGATTGAAAAGGTAATTCCTGCAGGAACAAAAAGATTGGGATATTGAGCCGACAGTTCTCCGGTGGTTTTACCGCCGAGAGGCAAAGCATTTGCCAGATAGTTCAAAACGATCATTATTATGAAGGCAATAATGTTGACCAGTTTAAGTGCCATATCTGAATGAATATAAAATTTTCTCATCTTAAATTACATACAGGCAAGATGTAAATATTTTATATAAAAACAAAGCAGTTTTTCCTGTAAGTTCATT
>PXAP01000276.1 GCA_003567115.1 Bacteroidota bacterium | reverse complement strand
GTTTAAATTTATTGCCATATCCGGTAAAAGATAATGCTGCACCGGCAACTAAGCCGGTACCAACAGACTTTATCAAAAACTCACGTCTCTTCATATGTAATCATTTTTTTGCTTCATTTACCTGAACAACTTTCTGAAGGCCCTGCCCGTTGCTCTGCCTGCTGCTCTCCTGCCGATCCTTCTTGTTATCTTTTTACTGCTGCCACTGGATGCTGCCTGCCAGTCTCACAGCAATCTCGCTAACCAATATAGAAAACCTCGTGTCTTGTTAATGCTCATATTTTTACCCTCAAAACAGTGGCCGCGCAGAATCTGCCAGTTGATATTCTCCTTCATATTTATCATATATAAGGAGTTAGTTATTACTCCGATTATAAGAATATTTCTTCTGTAGCTGTATTAACTATCAAATTTACAAAAACAAACTTCAGAATGCAAAATGGGTAAGATTCAGATCAGACTGTTAATAATGAGATCCGCATGGCCAGATAATTTCATTATTATCGCAGGAATTCCAGGCAAAGCCCCGTCAGGACATTACCGTGTCCGGAGGACGGAGGTTTTAATATAAATTAAATTGCTTTTTTCAAAATTTTTTCGTTTTTTTTTGTGTTAATAAAACTAACATTGGAAGACACTAAAAAACAGTTGCTCTCTTAAATTAACCTAACCTGGACAAGCCAGAACCAAAGAGGTTTGAATAATATTTTGCCAAAAAAAGCAAGAATATTATAGCTAAGCCACTAAAAGCAAATTGCCGAATATAAACAAACAGTAAAGCACCATAGAAATTCTAAGAGTTTTACAATGAGGCTGCTGCATTTTATATCACACCCAATTTTGCATGGCATCGGATGAATATGGAGATATATTAGTACGCCCTATTATGAATTATCTTTTTTCCTTTTGAACCTGGCAAGAAAAGGCAACGAGAGTGAAGAAAGTATGAAGATGAAAAACGTATTATTAAATTAGCAGAGCAGGAACCCCTATTAAGCGATTTAATTTATATACTGCGTCAACAGGCAGAAGAAATGCTTGCTTTGTCTCCTCAAGAGCCTCTTGATAACGGAGATATTAACCTGAGCATGAGCCGTGAACAGGTTTCACGCATGATTACTTTATCACTGGCCTATCGTATCTTTGATGATGCACGGTATGCTAATAAGGTAGAGGAAGAACTGTTAAACGTTTGTAGTTTTCAATCATGGAATCCCGGGCATTTCCTGGATGTAGCCGAGATGACAGCTGCTGTGGCTATTGGTTACGATTATGGATTGTCCGATATGCCCGGTGTAAGTCAAACAGCAAAATATTACGTACCTATGTAGAATTATCAAAAAATGGAAAACATTTTTATCTCTATCCATTTCCTCAAGGGAAAGATGAAATAAAAATGTTCGATGCAAACGACTTTATTTCTCCGGATGAGAGACCAAATCCAAAAGTTACTGTTATTGAGATCACTGCTGAGCCGGAAACGGATAATAATGTGGTTATTGCAGTATTAATGGGAGAAGAGATTGAAAGGCTCAAGGGGTTTCCAAAAGATAAAATTACCAGTTTAAATGAATGGAAGTGATATTTTATAAAAAATAAACATGAAATCAGAAAAAATTAAATTCTTTTTGTTTGTTTTTTTAGTAATTCTGTTTATAAGCAGTAAGAACAAGAAGGAAGATGTATTTGAAAATTATACATGGATATCCGAAATCAGAGATGATCATCCAAGGTTATTCTTTAATAGCGAATCATTTCCAAAAATAAAAGAAAAAGCTTTAAATGAGGAACAGAAAATATTTAAGAAATTGAAAAGCAGGGTGGATAAACTTATCGGGCAGGAAATTGAATTTGAAAACCCACTGATAAGAGACGGCACTCACAGTAATGATCATTTGCTAGGAACAAAAGCAGCAGAAGCAGCTTTTGTTTATCTTGTTATTGAAGATGAAAAATATCTTGAATTAAGTAAAGAGCTTCTGATAAAGGTCATTGAATATTATAATCTTAGATTTGAAAATGAGTTAAATGTTACCTGGGCTACTGCTTCCAGAATAAGTGCATTGGCCGCATATGATATGATATATAATGATCTTGCAGAAAAAGAAAGAACTGAAATTGGTCATTCACTGTTCTATGCAATTTATGATATGGTCCCCTCAGATAAGAGAGATCTCTTTTTCAGGGAAAGTACCGGAAGTCCGGTAACCGGATTTTACGGAACACGTTGTTTGCCATGGTATGCCGGCATTGTTTTTTATAAAGAAGGAATAGATGACTTGCTGGCTGAAGAATTGTTAAAAAGGGGTTATGATGATTATAATCTGGTTCTTGAACATAGAAGTAATATTGCAGGAGACGCAGGTGGTGCGGCTTCTGCCAGCCTAAATTATGCTATGGGCCGTTATCCCTGGGCTGAATTTAATTTTTTTCACACATTTAATTCAGCAACGGGACTGGATATATCAAAACAGTGGACTTATGTACCATATTTCCTGCATTATATTTTATGGAACTGGTTGCCCGGTAATAAACAATATGGATATGGAGATACTGATCATATAACCAATGATCTGCCCCTTGGATCTATGCATATACATTTATCACAAATGATCCATTTTTTCGGGGAAACCCATCCCGAATTAATTGCCCTGGCAAAATGGATGATGCCAAAAGTTGAAAAAAGAGATCAGGAAATTATTCCTTTTGCCCGTTTTCTATTGACTTATACCTATGATGAAATCCAATCTGAAGGCCCTCCGGAGAATATCAGTTTAGCAAGGCATTTTGATAACATGGGGCAAATATTTATGAGGTCAGGCTCGGGAGGTGATGATACATATGCTTTATTTACTGCGGGAGGAATATTGGCTAATCACAGGCATTATGATAACAACAATTTTGTAATCTTTAAAAAAGGCTTTTTGGCGCTAGATTCAGGAACACGGCCACAACCTGGTCTCCATTT
>PXAP01000037.1 GCA_003567115.1 Bacteroidota bacterium | reverse complement strand
TTTTGGGCAGAGAAGCCTCCGACAGCAAATCCACCGCGACCGCCTTTGGCCGAGGGATCATCTTCAATATTCACCCGTACATAACCCGGTTCAATTCTAATATATTCCAGGCCTTCTGTTTGCTTTTGGGCTGAAAAACCACCAACCGCAAAACCACCGCGGCCGCCCTTGAGAGGATCATCATCAATATAAACACGGGCGCTATCCCTGTTGAAAAATAAATAATCAGTGGCAGGGGAGTTCTTGTGCATGGAAAAACCACCAACGGCAAAGCCTGCGCGACCGCCCTTGGAATCATCTTCGTCAAGCTGAAAAAAAGCACTGCCGGGGGTGATATGCAAATAATCGGGAATACCGCCGTCTTTCAGGGCAGAAAAACCACCAACGGCAAAACCGCCCCTCGAGCCCTTTTCATCATCAGCAGCTGAATCATCAATGCTTACACGCACCGAACCCGGGTCAACCCTCAGGTACTCGACATATTCACCATCCTTGGATTTTGAAAAACCACCAACGGCAAAACCTCCGCGGCCGCCCTTGTCACCATCTTCCTCATCAATGCTTACAACCACACCCGATTCATATACTGCAAAAACCATTTCTCCCTTGCTGTTTTTTACAGAGAAAATTGGCTCTTCCTCATCATGACCTTCTGCCGCCTGTATGGTGGAGACGGCACCGGCGGACCTGGCATGAAAAGCAAAGGGAACGGCCATCATCTGCTGGATGTCCATAGTCCTGTAGTCGCCGTTACCTTCAAGGTCAAGTTCAACCCTTAGAAAAAGTTTTTCAAGACCCCAGGGGATATCAAGAAATATGTCATGCACCCCTTCACCCGTATCGTCACCATGACCGATAACGAGAGAAAACATACCAAAGGGATCAGTATGGGCTCTGTGGGTTTCCTGGTACAAAACAGTGCCCTCTGAACTATTCTCCAGAACAGAGAAGCGAACATCAAATTTCTGGTCTTCTATTATGTTCCAGTCAGCATCAGTGCCGACAATCTTGTTCCCGTCTGCATCAAGTGCCACAGCCTGGTAATTAATACCATCGGCTACCTGGGCAAATCCGGAAAGATGAAACAAAACAGATAGAAGCAGTGTAATGGTAAAGGTTTTCATTCGTAATAAATTATAGTTAGTAATTTTATTTATCAACAAGTGAGTCTGCTCCAAAAAAGTCAAAAATGATAATTTTTAAAAAAATTCAAATATAAAATGCATTGATAAACAGCGGTTTGAGAATTTGATTTTACTGATTTTTTACCCAAAAAATACTTTATAGAGCGGACTCAATAGTGTTAACAGGCAAAGATCTGGTAATCAGGTTTCCCTAAACCTATAAAACGACAAGCTTCTGTGTACTCCTTTTACCACTCGAAATGATTGTAATTAAATATACACCCGGGCTTAAGGATTGCAGGTTAAGGGTAGCATCGGGGAGCATCAGGTCTGTCTGCAGATGTACCATTTTCCCGTACATGTCGGCAATATGTACATCGAAGCCGGTATCTGCTTCAGCAAGTGAAATATGCACGAAATCCCTGGCAGGATTGGGATACATAGTGAATCCCGGATGACCTGCATGAGAATCATCTTCAGGCATTTGTGAAAAGGTAACGGTGAAATGATTGACAGCCTGCTGGAAGCCCTGCCTTAAAACACCGAAATCGGTATGAAGGATTTCAGTGCCCGGAGGCGGTCCAATGGTTTGCCTGAGCAGTATTCCACCGTTGAAGACGGTGGAGCCGGCAGAACCTATAGTAGAGCGGGTAATCTCCTGTCCGCTCAACGGTATTAAAATCAACAGTCCTGCAAAAAATAGTAAAAGTCTCATTCGATACATAGGCGGGTATTTTGAAGTTTATTTAAAAAAAAATATAACGAACTAAATTTAAGGCATTTTTACTTAATGAAGGTTCGTTTTCCATGGTTTTTTTCTTTTTTTTTTAACAGGATAAAATCTTGTCAATTAATGATATACATTAAAATTTATAAGATAAAATCCTGTTTATTATAAAAGTGCAGTAAAAATATTAAGGATAAAATCTTTATTTTAACCATATAATAATATAAAAGTATGATTTATATTAATAACTCCTGAATAAGATATACATATGAAAGTTGAACTGGTTACAATCGGTAATGAGTTGCTGCTGGGTCAGACCACTGATACAAACTCCTCCTGGCTGGCACGGGAGTTCAATTTACTGGGAATTCAGATCAGTCGTATCACTTCTGTTCCCGATTCAAGGGAGGATATTCTGAATATTTTGCACGAGTCCGGTAAAAGGGCGGATGTTATAATCATGACCGGAGGACTGGGTCCTACGAGTGATGATATAACCAAGCCCCTCTTATGTGAGTTTTTTGATACACGGCTTGTTTTCAACCCCGGCATCTTTGAGCATATACAATCAATTCTGGCAAAAAGAGATTGTAAAATGAATGAAAATAACCGAAGGCAGGCGGAGGTGCCTGAATCTGCCGTAGTTCTTCAAAACGATTCGGGCACAGCCCCGGGCCTGTGGTTTGAAAAAAACGGTAAAATATACATAAGTCTGCCGGGGGTTCCTTTTGAAATGAAGAACCTTATTACATCCCGGGTGATCCCCAGGCTAAAGGAGCTGTTTACCTTTCCCGTTATTTACCATAAAACAGTTATAACCCAGGGAAGTTTCGAAGCGCATCTGGCAGAAAAACTCAGGGATTTTGAAGCTGAACTTCCTGAAAATATCAGCCTGGCATATCTGCCTTCACCCGGAATAATCAGATTGCGTTTTGTAACAGCTGGCCGGTTCCGCGAGGAACTTGAAAAAGAAGTAGAAAAACAGGTATTCAGGCTTTGGGAAATAATCCCCGAATTCATCGTTGGCTATGATGATGATACGCTTGAAATGATCATAGGAAATATGCTTAAAGTCAGGAAACAATGTCTTTCTGTTGCAGAAAGCTGTACCGGTGGT
>PXAP01000320.1 GCA_003567115.1 Bacteroidota bacterium | reverse complement strand
TTGTTAGCTACTCTTTAACCGCTACCCGGCATCCTGTAAATTCAAAAACCTGTCAATAACAGCCCGCCCGAGCTCTTCAAACTCCTTCTTAATTTCCCTTCCGGGGAAAGAAACGTATCCGTCCTCTTCCTTTGCCCGCAGGTACTGATGCGCGGCAATTACGCAGGCCCCGTTGTATGACGTTTCACTCAGCTTTTCATCCGGGGGTATTTTCCCGCGGGTGGTTACCCTGAGGGGTTCAAGGGAAGGCGTATTGTGCTCGGTACCGAACAAAATTACAAAGTCCTGTTCCCTGAAGAAAGAAACAAATGTTTTAAGAATTCCGTGATCATTCCTTCCGGGAATAAGCTCAACTGCAGGAACTTTCCACGATCTGAGTTTGCTGCAAAGAGATTCCATTTCCGATTCAAATTCGGTGAACCGCCCTTTTGCATCATCCAGCAGCACGGGATAACAGGGGATACCTCCCCCGTCAATTATTATGGAAATAATCTCCCTGATGCTGAGAAATGCCGAGGGATCCTCCTGAACAAAAGCAACACCCTGTGATTTCAGCAACCTGCTCCTTATCTCATTTTCCAGAGCGGCATGATTATTAATACCGGCACCGGGCTCCGCATTGCCGTAAAGCTTTTTGAGAAATTCTTTTTTTTCCCTTCCGGTTTTGCACCTGTCAAAGATCAGTTCACGAAGGGCTCTGGCTATATGCCTTTCCCTCACCATACCCCTGGTATAACTCTTTTGTACCTGATCAAAATCAAGCTTCATTCCCGTATCAATGGTCTGTATATGCTCATTCAGCCTGGCGGTCATAGCCCTCACCAGGCAGTGGCTCTTTTCTGTTATGCCCTGCACCGTCTCCCGGGATCTTTTGCCCCAGCTTACCGGATAATCAAGCCCTTTGCCGCTGAAATATATCCGTCCGGGATTATCGGGATCGTTGATCCGGATTCCCTTTTTCTGCTCATCCGGCAGCAGGCCCATAAATTCAATGTTAAAAAGAGGGAACACTTTATATTTAAGACTCAGGTCATAAAAACGGCCATAACCTGCAGTTGTATTGAAATCATTTATTCCCAGCACCCTCACCTTCTCATCCGATGCCATTGCGAATGCCTGCTCAAGGTTATCAAAAGCACTGAACGAGTAGGGAGAATGAATATGAGCATTCACCTCAACGACATAATTGATGCCACTTTTTTTATGCCATTCCATCAGGGCTTTCCGGCCGGGGAATTCACGCAAGACATTATCCATAATACTTTTTCTTTTTAAAAATCCTCATAACCCGTTACCGGGTCAGCAGATTGTAAATTATTCCTGCAAACAGAGAGTCTCTCTCCCGGCCAGATATGAAGTAAGGCAAAATTCTCTCAGGAGACAATCTCCAGCTTTTCCAGCTCCCGGTTAATAAAACCAATTTCATCATCAGTGAGAGAAAAACTGAGC
This sequence comes from Bacteroidota bacterium, assembly GCA_003567115.1. Lineage (GTDB taxonomy): Bacteria > Bacteroidota > Bacteroidia > Bacteroidales > PUMT01 > PXAP01. Next base: position 1,524 of record PXAP01000320.1, on the reverse strand, counting down.
GTTCCCGCATTATCCGCAACCTGCTCCGGATCCCTTGCCCCTGCCAGAGCACAGGTAATTCCCGGCTGCTGTATAGTCCACCGCAGCACCAGCTGCGAGAGGGTGGCTCCCTTTGCTTCGCCAAGGGGTCTGAGTTTATCCAGAAAATCATTCACCCTTATGATATTCTCCCTCCTGTACCAAAGCAGGCCTCCCCTTGCATCACCTTCTTTGAATTTGTGGCCGGGGTCAAACTTGCCCGTCAGCAATCCCCGCTGGAGAGGACTGTATGCCAGGATACCCACATTATTTTCAATGCAATACGGCACCACTTCATCTTCTATATCTCTTCTCAGCATGCTGTAGGGCACCTGGTTGGATGCCAGGGAAGTGGTTTTTTCAGCTCTTTCCATTAACGGCACATCATAATTGGAAACTCCCGCAGCCAGCACCTTGCCCTGATCAATAAGCATGTTGACAGCCTCCATTGTCTCTTCAACAGGTGTTGTGGGATCAGGCCAGTGTATCTGGAAAAGATCGATATAGTCGGTGCCGAGCCTTTTTAGGCTATCCTCACACTCACTGATTACCGAATCCTTTGCCGCATAATTGTAAATATCAATACTGTTTCCCCGGTTATCTTTTGTAGCCATAAAAAACTTCCCTTTGGCCTCATTCCAGCACATCCCGAACTTGGTAAGTATCTGCACACTGTCACGCATGCCCTTTATCGCCTCACCGGTTATCTCCTCACTCAGCCCGAATCCGTAAACAGGAGCAGTATCTATGGTAGTAATGCCCAGATCGACCGATTTTCTGATTGCCCTTACAGCATCGTTTTTTTCTGCTCCTCCCCACATCCAGCCTCCTATGGCCCATGCACCAAATGCAATCGGGGTAATTTCAATATCACTTTTTCCTAATTTTCTCAGTTCCATATCATACTATACTTTGAATTTTAATACTATTTTGCATCCCATAAATATACACATACCGGAAAAAATTCCTCAGAAACAGGTCAAAAAAATTCCTCAAAACAATTAAATTAGTTCCGGCCGTACCGGCTTTTATATACCTTCCCTGTTTCTTTTAATGATTATCTCATCGCTGAAATTTTCCGATATTTTATGCCCTTCAAGGGGAAGTATGCGCTGGTGGATGGCATCCACTATCCAGCCGGCCTGCGGGAAATAATAATCCTCCAGCTCATAGGCCGGAATTATCCAGTTCCTTGCTCCCACCACCACCGGAGGTGCATCCAGCCAGTCAAATGCAAGGTCAGTTACATTGCGGGCAATATCATTCAAAAATGCCCCCCGGGTATTGGCATCTCCTACCAGGACCAGTCTTCCGGTCTTTCTTACCGACGCAACCAGCATTTCATAGTTGAAAGGCACCAGGGTGCGCGCATCGATTATTTCGGCCTGCAGGCCGTATTTCTCCTCAAGTATTCCGGCTGCATCAACGGCCCGGTAGAGTGTGGCTCCTACAGTGAGGATGGTGATATCATTGCCTGACCGCTTGATGTCAGGTTCCCCGAAAGGG
>PXAP01000199.1 GCA_003567115.1 Bacteroidota bacterium | reverse complement strand
GTATTTAAATAAATTTGTGAGACCAATATAAATAAATTATCAAAATGGACTCCATAAATCAGTACGTTACATTTGAATTACTTTTTCACAGTTTTTAATAATTGAACAATAAAGCTTCTGGCATCTCACACAAAATCTGAATTTCAATATCTTGCAGAAATATCCGGTTTATAATTAATCAGACTCAAATTTTTAATTGAATCACGAGTGTCCGGTTAAAAAATTCCCCAAAATTATACACAGGCGGATGAAAAAATTTGACTTCATCGATTACACATGCATTATTCAGTTTTTTTAAAATTAGTCAAATGTGTAATTAATGTTAAAGCGAAGCGGTTCATCCTGTAAGCCAATTATACATCTAAACCATATTGCAAAGAGAGCATTCAATAGCATGAATAATCGACCGCAGGTCAAAATTTTGTTACATGTTTTAAATAAAATTTTGGCTTTTTTACAGGATAAATCTAAATAATTTGGAATGACAGAAATATGAGAAAAGTCTTGTTTATTCTCTGTTTATTTTGATTTTTTTGTAAAAGAAGCCGGTAAATTTTATGCATGGCAGCCAGCACAAAAATCAATTGCTGTACATCTAATAATCATATTAATCAGAGGCGATCCAACCTAAAGATTCCTTTCACAGTGTAACCTGGAAAAAATTATCTTTGTTTATAACACCGGGATCAAAATAATAACTGTATTCCAATAAAATAAAATAATCATGTACGGAAAGGTAAAAGAACATCTGCAAAAAGAGCTTGAAAGCATCAGGGCAGCCGGGCTTTTTAAAAAGGAGCGAATTGTTGTATCTCCCCAGGATGCAGAGATCACGATTGACAGCGGCGACAAGGTGCTGAATTTCTGTGCCAATAACTACCTTGGCCTCTCAAACCACCCGGCGCTAATTCAGGCGGCAAAAGATGGAATGGACTCACGCGGATTCGGAATGTCATCGGTAAGATTTATCTGCGGTACGCAGGATCTGCATAAAATACTTGAGCATAAGATAGCCGGATTTTTCGGAACGGAAGACACTATTCTGTATGCAGCCTGCTTTGACGCCAACGGCGGGGTTTTTGAACCTCTGCTTTCCCGTGAGGATGCCATTATTTCTGACTCCCTTAACCATGCCTCCATTATTGATGGTGTCAGGCTCTGCAAAGCACAGCGATACCGGTACAACAATGCAGATATGACAGACCTGGAAGAGAAACTGATAGAAGCACAGTCGCAGCGTTTCCGCATAATAGTAACCGACGGGGTGTTTTCAATGGACGGGAATGTTGCACCGATGGACAGGATAACTGAACTGGCTGAAAAATACCGGGCACTGGTTATGGTTGACGAAGCCCACTCGGCAGGTGTGGTAGGTAAAACCGGAAGGGGCGTTACCGAGCTTTTTAATATCCGGGGAAAAGTTGATATTATTACAGGCACCCTGGGTAAAGCCTTTGGCGGTGCCATAGGAGGCTTCACCACCGGCAGAAAAGAGATAATTGATATGCTCAGGCAGCGATCCAGGCCATACCTTTTCTCCAACTCACTGCCACCTTCGGTTGTAAACGCTGGCATCATGATGTTTGATATGATGGCCGAAACCCATGAGCTGCAGGATAAGCTGCACAGTAACACAAAATACTTCGTCGAAAAAATGAAATCGGCCGGATTCGATATCAAACCCACCCGTTCGGCCATCATAGCCATAATGCTCTATGATGCAAGGCTTTCGCAGGATTTTGCAACAAAGCTGCTGGATGAGGGAATTTATGTTACAGGATTCTTCTACCCGGTTGTGCCAAAAGAGCAGGCCAGGATAAGAGTGCAAATATCAGCTGCCCATGAGACCGGTCATCTTGATAAATGTATTGCCGCATTTACAAAAACCGGACGTGAGCTTGGGGTTATAAATTAACACTTAATAACCGGGAAGGGAACATGCCGTTTACCAGCAAGCCGGGGTTATTGAATACTCCACTTAACTAGGCACATTTTGAGTTGCCGCAGTCCTTGCATGTAAGGCAACCTTCCTGAAACATAAGATTTTCGGAAGTGCAGCTCGGACAAATGGTTCCTTTTTTGGGCCTGGTACCGTTGGGAATATACTTTCTGAGTGTCCGCTCCACACCGTTTTTCCATGTGTTTATATTTTCACTGTCGAGCCGGAGCGAAGAAACCAGATTTACAACATCAGGAATAGGCATACCGTGCCTCAATACTCCCGAAATAAGTTTTGCATAGTTCCAGAATTCCGTATCAAAAATACGCGACAATCCTTCAAAGGTGTTACCGTAACCGTACTTGTCAATATAACGGAAATCATAGCGCTTGGTTCCGTCTTCCTGCTGCCGTTTAATGATGTACCCCTTATTAATGGTTTTTGGAATGGGAAGAACATCGTCATCCTCCTTACCTGTAAATATCTCATATGGCCTCCCTTCAAGCTTGCCCACAAAAGCTATCCATTTTTCATCATTGTTCATAAACCTTACAACGTCGGCTTCAAGCACTTCAGGTCGCTTTTTAGGGACATGATGAGTCTCTTCCTCCTTTTTGCCGGCAATAAGCACCCCTGAGCGGGATCCCTCCCTGTAAACGGTTACCCCTTTGCATCCGGTTTTCCATGCTGTTTCATAAAGCTTGTCAACCAGCTCCTGCTTTGCATCAGCAGGAAGGTTAATGGTAACGCTTATTGAATGATCCACCCATTTTTGTATCGCCCCCTGCATTTTTACCTTACTGAGCCAGTCTACATCCCTGGATGTTGCCCTGTGGTATGGTGATTTTGCAACAAGCTCATCAATGGCATCATCATCATAATTTCTTACCTCGCCGGGATCATAACCGTTTACCTCCAGCCAGGTTATGAACTTATGATGAAACACGTTGTACTCTTCCCATGAATCTCCCTCATCATCAACAAAGGAAACGGTTGCATTTTTATCATTTGGATTTACCTTGCGTCTTCTCTTGTAAACCGGCATAAACACAGGTTCAACACCTGATGTGGTCTGTGTCATGAGACTTGTTGAGCCTGTAGGAGCTATAGTCAGCAGGGCAATATTCCTACGCCCGTAACGTACCATATCCCGGTACAATTGTTCATCTTCCTCTTTCAACCGGTTAATAAAAGGATTGGATTTCTCCCGCTGTGAATCATAAATGGTGAAAGACCCTCTTTCCCTGGCCATATTTACAGATGAACGGTAGGCTTCCAGCGCCACTGTTTTATGTATCTCGGCCGAAAAATCAGTAGCATTGTCAGTTCCGTAGGTCAGGCCAAGTGCTGCCAGCATATCTCCCTCTGCCGTGATTCCAACCCCGGTCCGTCGTCCTTCTTCGGCTTTGACCCGTATATTTTCCCAAAGCTTGCGCTCTACACGTTTGATCTCATCATTCTCAGGATCTCTGGTTATTTTTTCCAGTATCCGGTCAATCTTTTCAAGTTCCAGATCTATAATATCATCCATTATTCGCTGAGCATAACCGACATGTTCTCTGAACTTATCAAAATCAAATTTTGCATTTTTGGTAAATGGCTCATTTACATAGCTGTACAGGTTCATTGCCAGAAGCCGGCAACTGTCATAGGGACATAATGGAATTTCACCGCAGGGATTAGTGGAAACTGTCCTGTAACCCATATCCGAATATGAGTCGGGTACCGATTCACGCAGCACGGTATCCCAGAACAAAATACCGGGTTCGGCCGATTTCCATGCATTGTGAACTATCTTATTCCAAAGCTTCCGGGCATCTATCTCCCTGGTTATTTCAGGACTATCCGAGTCGACAGGGAACTGCTGGACATAGGTTCTTTTTTCTGTAACAGCCCTCATAAACTCATCATCTATCTTTACCGATACATTGGCCCCGGTAATCTTGCCTGCCTGAAGCTTTGCATCGATGAACTTTTCTGCATCAGGGTGTTTAATGGAAATGGTAAGCATTAAAGCCCCTCTCCTGCCATCCTGGGCTACTTCACGCGTTGAATTGGAGTATCTTTCCATAAATGGAACAATACCTGTCGAAGTAAGCGCAGAATTCAAAACCGGGCTTCCTGAAGGCCTTATAGGAGAAAGATCGTGACCCACCCCGCCCCTTCTCTTCATCAGCTGGACCTGCTCCTGGTCGACTTTCATGATGCCACCGTATGAATCGATACCGGAATCATCGCCAATAACGAAGCAATTGGAAAGTGAAACCAGCTGAAAATCATTGCCAATACCACTCATAGGTCCTCCCTGGGGAACTATATACTTAAAATCCTTCATTAATTGATAAATATCATCTTCTCCCAGGGGATTGGGATATCTCTTTTCTATTCTTGCAATTTCACCTGCAAGCCGGCGATGCATATCGTCGGGGGTAAGTTCAAAAATTCGACCGTCTGAATCTTTGAGGGCATATTTATTAATAAATACTCTTGCAGCCAGTTCGTCGCCTCCGAAATATTCCCGGGAATGTCTGAATGCATCCTCATCGGCATATCCGTTTATCTGAGACTCCGGCTTGCTGTATTTTGAATTTTCACCTTTTTTGTTCTTCACTGACATCTCACTTGATCGCATATTATGAGTAATTAAATTATTTTTAATATCTCTTTTAAAATACAAACAATCCAGATTTAGCTGGAGTGGGGATATCAAAATTAAATAATCACTACTGTTTTTTCTTCAAATTACGTACCGTATTTATTAACAAATCGGGTAAGGTTATTAACCAACCGCTTATTTGTCCCGGTTACCCCCGATATCATGATAATGAAAAACGGAATCAGGTTGCCAGGATATGTTCAACAATATAATTGCCGGCCCCGGTGCCCGATTTTACATACTCCCCGGCAGTGCGTCCCGCTTTTATCAATACTTTTTCGTTGACAATCATTTCACCGGCCTTTTGATGAAAACTACTGTAATTGTCTATTGCAAAAGCCCCTCCAAGTTGAACCAGTTCTCTTGCTTCCCTGAATTTTTTATACCTGGGTCCGAAAATCACCGGCAATCCATGGGTGCAGGCCTCAAGAATGTTATGAATGCCTTTCCCGAACCCTCCTCCTACATAAGCCAGTTTACCATACGCGTAAAGCGATGACAGCATCCCGACATTATCTATCACCAGAATTCCGGCAGACTTCAGGTCTGCAGTGCCGGAAGATGAAAACCTTACCACAGGCGGGGTGAAACGGCTGGCCAGCTCATCAATCTCATTTTCATAAATCTCATGCGGTGCAATTATAAGTTTAACATTATGCTCCGTCCGGTTCATAAACCTTACCAGCAAAGAATGATCCTCCGGCCAGGTGCTGCCTGCTACAATGGTAAAACTACCGGCAGAAAAAGCAGCAGCTGCCGGTATATCAGCAGTTGCAGAAGCAAGAGCATGGACCCGGTCAAACCGCGTATCTCCTGAAACAGATACATTTTCAACGCCGGCAGATTTCAACAGCCTTTCAGAATCATCACTTTGCACAAAAATATGGGTGAACATGTGCAACATACCGGCAAACCAGCTTCCGTACCATCTGAAAAAAATCTGATCTGCCCTGAAATTTGCAGAAATAAGATAAAGAGGGATTTTCCTTTTATTAAGTTCAGCAATATAATGATACCAGAACTCATATTTAACAAAAACCGCCATGCATGGTTTGAATATGTCAATAAACCTGCGCGCATTTAACGCTGTATCTGCCGGCAGATAGCAAACAGCATCGGCACGGGGATAGTCCTTTTTGACCTCCAGTCCGGAAGGTGAAAAAAAAGTAAGCAGAATAAAGACATTTTCATCTCTTCGTTTTATTTCCTCAATCACCGGCCTGCCCTGCTCAAACTCTCCAAGCGAAGCGCAATGAAACCATATCACTTTTCTCCGGCCGGCATCAAATCCCCCCCACCTGCGAAAAAATCCCTTCCTCCCCCTGTACCAGAGAGCGGCCTTTTTATTGAAAAAAGATAATAGAAACAAAACCAGCCGGTAAAAAGCAATGGTGATATTATAAATTAAACGCATTATGAATAAATAACATAAACAATACCGGCAAAGGTAGTTTTAGAATTGAAATAATTCAAAGCAGCCTCATTAAAACATGTACCGAATTATTATTATTTTCGTTTTACTACTATCCTAAGCCGCACCTGTTTGAAAGAACTCATTTTGAAAATAGTGATCCTGATGCTTCCCTCGGGTATCTTTTCGCAGGATCTCTCCGGTTTAAGAGAGATAAGTGTGGTTGCCGGCAGTGATACCATAATAATAGACAGCCTCAGAATTGTTCCGGGTACAATTGAATTAAAATCATATGAAGGGAAGGTGATTGATAATGAACTGTACCAAACAGATCCCTTAAATTCATTGCTGATCATCAATGACGGGTTTACCCGCTACAATGAAGAAATACGTATCAAATACCGCGTTTTTACTTCAGATCCGGATTTAAGCATAACCGGAAAGGATACCTCTTTGATCATTCCGTTTCACAGGGAGGCAGATATTGCTGATCCCTACCGCTATACCTACCGTTCTCCGGATGATGATATCTGGAAGGAGCAAACCCTTGAACGAAGCGGGAGCATTTCAAGGGGCATTGACTTTGGAAACAACCATGATGTAATAGTCAATTCAAACCTTAACCTTCAGTTGTCAGGGAAACTGGATGAAAATCTCAGTATAACTGCCAGCATATCCGATCAGAACATCCCCCTTCAGCCGGAAGGATATTCCCGGCAGATACACGAATTCGACAAGATATTCATTCAGCTGTATAATGATGACCTGAGCATTACGGCCGGTGATTTTGATGTGAAAGGCGGAGGTGGTATGTTTTTGCCTCTTGAGAAAAAGGGTCAGGGAGCTCAATTCGGAGCAACCCTTGATCCCGGCCCCGGCCCCTTTAACAGTGTAAGCAATACAGCCAGTGCTGCAGTATCTAAAGGACGCTACCACCGGAACAGTTTTACAGGTATTGAGGGAAACCAGGGGCCATATAAACTAAGGGGTGCAAACAATGAGCCGTTTATTATCGTACTTGCGGGCACGGAAAGAGTTTTTGTAGACGGCAGAATTCTTACAAGAGGCATGGACAGGGATTATACCATTGATTACAATCTTGCTGAAATCACCTTTACCTCCAACATGCCGGTTACCAAAGACAGGCGCATAATTGTCGAGTTTGAGTATTCTGACAGGAACTATGCAAGGTTTATGCTTTCCAATACCACCGCCATGTCAACAGAAAGGGGTAATTATTTCCTTAATATATTTTCAGAGCATGACGCCAGAAACCTTCCCCTTATGCAGGAACTCGGAGACGAAGAAAAGGAGTTGCTCTCCAATATAGGCGACAGCCTGCATCAGGCATGGGTACCTAAAATTGACAGTGTTGAATTTCGCAATGATGTTGTACTATACGAAAAGGCCGATACCCTCGTCAATGAAGAAACATACACAATTTACAGACACTCGGTTGATCCTGAAAAGGCATATTACAGACTGGGTTTTTCATATGTCGGAGAAAACAGGGGAAATTACACACTTAAAAAAAGCTCGGCAAACGGTCGTGTATTCTCCTGGGTGGCTCCGGTAAACGGTATACCCTCAGGAAGTCATGAACCGGTCATTCTCCTTGTCACTCCCAAAAAACAGCAGGTGGTGAACATGGGCGGAAGCAACTTTATTTCAGAAAATACAGAAACATCTTTTGAGATTGCAATAAGTAACTCGGATAAAAACACGTTCTCTGATCTTGACTATGAAGATAACACGGGGCTTGCTTTCAGAGTGGGACTGGATAACAGTACGCCGCTGGGTACAGATGATCATTGGCTGGGCGGAGGCATGGATTTTGAATATTCAGCCAGGCAATTTACCACAGCTGAAAGGTTCAGACCCGTGGAATACGAAAGGGACTGGAACCTGCAGGATATAACAGAAAAAGCAGATGAGCAAAAATTAAGCTGGTATGCAGACTATAACCGCAGAACAGTTGATTTTGCGAGCTACAAAGGCGAATATCTCAACCTTTCAGGCAACTATTCCGGCATAAGAAACATGCTGGAGGCCGGTACCGGCAAGTACGGTTTTGACACCAGGTTAATGATCAGTTACCTGAGCTCCGGCAGCGAAGCATTCAGCACAGGCTTTTTCAGGCACAAGGCAGAGATAAGCAGGCCCCTGTGGCTTATCATACTGGGTGTAAGGAGGGAAGGAGAGAATAACAGGATTAAGGAAAAAACCGGCGGCTCTCTCTCTTCTACCAGCCTGTCATTCCATCAGCGGGAGATCTTTCTGGAAAATTCCGATACTGCAAAATTTCATTTTTTCACTGCCTACCGGGAAAGGGCTGATAAACTACCCCTTGAAGAAAAACTGGAACATTCTTCATTTGCCAGGGAGTTTTCTGCAGGATTCCGGTCAGATTTAAGCCAGGGAAACCAATTATCAGGTACAATCCATCACCGGAGGCTGGAGACGGATGACACCTTCCCGGTGGAATCAGACATGCCCGGTAATTCACTTAACGGGCGACTGGAGAAAAGACTGAGATTATTTGAAGGCATTATACAATCATCCGGTTTTTATGAAACCGGATCGGGTCTGGAGGTGAAAAGGGATTTCATGTATATTGAAGTGGCACAGGGACAGGGTACGCATACATGGACAGACTATAATGAAAACGGGATAAAGGAGCTGGATGAATTTGAACCCGCGGTATTTCCCGATCAGGCCAGCTATATACGCGTATTTATTCCGGGAGACGACTTTATATCTATACGATCAAACCAGTTTAATCAGAATATCCGGATAAATCCTCCGCCGGACTGGCAAAACAGAGGGGGACTGAGAAGATTTCTCTCATTTTTTTCAAATCACACAGCCTTTCAGTCCGGACAAAAAACAAGCCGCCCTGACCTGGCAGGTGCTATTAACCCTTTCTATTCAAAAGTTGCCGATACCAATCTGATAAACTTATCATCCTCCCTGCGGAATACTATCTCACTGCAAACGCCGGGCAGACGGTTTTTCACCGAATACCTTCATCAGAACAATAAGTCCAAAAACCTGCTTGTAAACGGATTCGATTTAAGGGAAACCCGCTCCAATGCACTGCACAGCCGGTTTGAAGCCTCACCGGCAGTAACATTGAACAGCCTGATGGAAACCGGCACCAAATTTTACCGGTCCGGGTTCTTCCCCGGAAGGGATTTCAATATTGACCATATTTCCGGGAGAGCAGGTGTTTCATTCCAGCCGGGCTACTCCCTTCAAACCTCGGTGAACCTTAAATGGACCCGTAAGGAAAACCACCCCGGAAACGAAAAAGCAGAACTTCATAATTTAGACACAGAAGTCAGCTATTCAATACCATCACAAGGAGATATAGTTGTAAGGGCCGGGTACTATTATATAACGTTCAATGCCGGACATAATACCCCTCTGGCATGGGAAATGCTGGAAGGGCTGAAACCCGGCAACAATATGACCCTGACGGTACAGTTCCGGCAAAACCTTACCGGAGACCTTCAGATGAGCCTTAATTACAATGGAAGGAAAGCACAGGGGAAAGGGTTTATTCATACCGGGGGAATGCAGATGAGGGCCTATTTTTAATGCCACGGTCAAAAGGCAGCCATAAGAAGGTCAATATCTTTTGACGGAATGTCAAACAACCGGCCTATCATTGAGTTGGTAAGTAGTCCGTTATAAACATAAACCCCCTTGCGCAGTCCGACATTTTCCATCAGAGAAACCTTTATTCCACCCGACTCGCCAATGGACAAAAGAAGTGGGGCAAAAATATTGCTCAGGGCTATGGTTGCTGTCCTTGAAACTCTTGAAGAAATATTCGGTACACAGTAATGTACTACTCCGTGCTTTAAAAAAACAGGTGAGTTGAGCGAGCGGCATTCCGATGTTTCGATACATCCTCCCTGATCGATGCTCAGATCAACTATTACCGATCCCTTTTTCATCTCCCTGACCATCTCTTCAGTGATAAAAAACCGTGGTCCTTCGTTGTCAAGATGAAGGGCAGCTATCAATACATCGGCAGACTGTAATGCTTTTGTTATTACCCGGGGATGAAATATTGAAGTGTAAAGCCTTTGTCCCAGAATATTCTGCAGTTCCCGAAGCCGGTCCACCGAATGGTCAAAGACCTTAATAAAAGCCCCCATGCCGAGTGCAGCTCTGGCAGCCGATTCAGCAGCAGTTCCTGCTCCCAGGATAACCACTTCGGTAGGGGTAATTCCGGTAATTCCTCCCAGCATAACACCCTTACCCTTGTTCTGATTTGACAGATATTCTCCGGCTATTAATATGGATGCACCCCCGGCAATTTCACTCATCGATCGTACAACAGGAAAGGAATCATCACTATTTCTGAGATGCTCGAAAGATACAGCCGTGATTTTTTTCTTCATAAGCCGGTAAAAAAACTCACTGTCCCGGGTCCTGTATCTTAAAGCTGATATAAGCAACTGATTACCCCTCATATGTTCAATTTCATTTAAAACCGGAGGTGAAATCTTCAGAATTACATCGCTTTTGGCAAATATTTCAGAATGATCATCTACAATAAAACCACCGCATTCACTGTAATCACTGTCCGTGTAATTTGATCGTGCACCTGCACCGGCTTCAATGATTACCTGGTGGCCATTGCCAACCAGCAATTCGACGGCTTCCGGTGTAAGTCCGGTAAGATTTTCATCTTCCTGAAGCTCTTTCGGGATACCAATTACCAGTTGTTTGCGTTTAATGCCTGTTTCCAGGACCTCTTCCTGCGGCAAAAGGCTTCCTTTTCCCAATGCCCACGAGTGGGGAAACTTTTGATGCTTCATTAATTATATATTGTTATAGTCAATAAAAAATAACGATCAAGGCAAGTTAAGTAAAAAGGGGAATATGTTCAAATCTTTTTATTACAGGCAAAAATTTAACCTGCTGAAAGCAAACAAAAACTTTAATCTGCTTAAAACAGGCAAAAAGTTCAACCCACATCCCTAAAGAGGCCTTAACTGCCTTTTCCCATTGTCAATGATTTCAATCCTAAGCTTAAGGGCAGCTTCGGGCAAAAGTTCGGATATTTTTTCCGGCCACTCGATAAAACATATATTACCGCTGTAAAAATAATCTTCATATCCCATATCCAGCGCCTCCTCAACCCTTTCTATCCGGTAAAAATCCAGGTGATAAAAACTCCTTTCACCTTTTTTGTCGTGATATTCATTTATAAGAGCAAAAGTCGGACTGGTGACAAACTGATCAACTCCAAGCTGGCGGCACACAGCCTTGATAAATGTTGTTTTCCCGGAGCCGAGCTCTCCATAAAAAGCAAATATTCTTGTTTCCGGAAAAGCCCTGAGCAACTGCCGGGCAGCATCATCTATATTATCAAGGTAAAATCTCAAAACCATATCTTTCCTTATTATTTACCCGGTTCCAGCAAAACATACGGCACCAGCATTTCTTCCATTGATATGCCCCCATGCTGAAAAGTGTTATTGTAGTAATTGGCATAATAATTATAATTATTGGGATAGGCAAAGAAATCCCCGCCCGTGGCAAATATGTAGGTAGAACTTACGTTGCTTTTGGGAAGATGAATTTTTGAGGGATTACGAACTTCAAATACCTGTTTCGGATTATAATTAAGGTTTTTACCCTGTTTATAGCGTAAATTCGTGGTGGTATTTCGGTCACCTATTACCTTAACCGGGTTATCCACCCTCACCGAACCGTGATCTGAGGTTATAATAACCCTGACCGGTTGAGTTGACAACTCCTTTAACAGATCAAGCAGATAGGAATGCCGGAACCATGATCTGGTAAGAGACCGGTAGGCTGCCTCATCACTTGCCAGCTCCTTTATCACATCCATCTCGGTACGTGCATGGGATAGCATATCAACAAAATTATATACCAGAACAGTCAGCGGATTATTGATTACCGATGAAACATCCTCAGAGAGTTTTTTCCCTTCTTTCCTGTTCAGCACCTTTTTATAATAAATCTGTGAGGAGTTGCCCGACCTTCTGAGCTGATTGTTTAACAGCTCCTCCTCATGAGGATTTTTGCTTTCTTCCACGTTATCGTTTATCCATAACTGCGGGTAAATCTTCTCAATATCCCACGGCATGAGTCCACCGAAAATCGCATTCCTGGCAAACTGGGTGGCGGTTGGCAATATACTGCAGTAAAGGTCCTCCCTGTCAACCTGGTAATACTCCCTGATATCGGGCAGTAAAGCTTTCCACTGGTCATACCTGAGGTTGTCGATGAGAATAAAAACAACTTTCCTGGATTGGTCAAGGAGTGGTAACACCTTGTTTGACATAAGATTTTGAGATAAAAGGGGTTTTTCTCCTGAATCCTCCTGAAACCATTTGTGATAATTTGATTTTATAAATTTGGCAAATTCGCTGTTTGCCTCATCCTTTTGGTGTGCAAGAATTTCATTCATGCCCGGATCGGTGGAGTTCTCCATTTCCATTTCCCAGTAAACAAGCCTGCGGTACACATCCACCCAGTCCCCGAAAGAAGCTGCACTGTTGATTGTCATCCCGATATTGCCGAACTGGGACTGGTAAGAAGAGGTTATTTTTTGCGTGACCAGTCGCCGGTTATCAACATTCTTCTTGATCGATAAAAGTATCTGCTTGGGATTCACCGGTTTGATCAGGTAATCGGATATCTTTGAGCCAATAGCTTCCTCCATGATATTCTCTTCCTCACTCTTCGTTATCATGACTACCGGAAGCACCGGATTTAACGCTTTAATCTCTTCGAGGGTTTCCAGACCGCTGATTCCGGGCATGTATTCATCAAGAATTACCAGATCAGGATTATGGGATTTGACCATCTCAATGGCATCATGTCCGTTGGCAGCAGTGAGCACATTGTATCCTTTTGCCTCCAGAAAAAGAATATTCGGTTTAAGGAGATCTATTTCATCATCAGTCCAGAGTATTGTTATTTGCTTCATTCAAATATTTTATAATTTCTTGTTAACGGTTTAAATATTCATTTTCATGGAATTCAATATATGAGGCAATATTCTTGTCCTGCATAAATAAACTGTAATTCCCGGGTGATATAATAAACATC
>PXAP01000330.1 GCA_003567115.1 Bacteroidota bacterium | reverse complement strand
GGGAGACGTAAAAGAGCATATGAAGAGGACTATCTCAGGGTAAGGATAATAGATGCCGTCCTCTATGAAACAGCAATGAAAATGGATGGACCGCTGACAGGTTTGTACGAAGATCGTTATACGGTAAGGTGGGTAAAGATGTTTGTCGACGGTTCGCTTGGCGGAAGGGGTGCTGCCATGCTTGAGCCATACGATGACATGTCTTCTGAGAGTGGTGCACTAAGGGCTTTAGGGCAGGATGAGGATGAGTATGCCCGCAGGGTTGCCCGTTTACTGGAAAAAGGGTTCAGAACGCGCACTCATTCTATCGGCGACAGGGGCAACCGTATTACTCTCAATGCTTTCGAAAAAGCCATGGAGATGACAGGCATAAGAGGTAATGATAGCAGACTTGTAGTTGAACATGCCCAGGTACTTCACCCTGATGATATACCCCGTTTCGGCAAGTCGGGCATAATTGCCTCAATGCAGGGCGTACATGCAACCGAAGATATGTTATTTGTTGAGGACAGGATAGGCCGTGAAAGGGCGAAAGGCGCCTATGCATGGCGCAGCCTGCTGGATAACGGGGCAATTATAGCCGGAGGATCCGACTACGGGGTTTCCCCATATGAACCCTTTTTCGGCATGCATGCATTTGTAACACGCCAGGACCGGCAGAATAATCCTCCCGGTGGATGGTTCCCTGAACAGAGGCTCACACGTGAGGAGGCGTTGAAAGCCTATACCGTATGGCCCGCATTCCTTGAATTTTCCGAACACATCAAAGGATCGGTAAAAGAGGGAATGCTGGCGGACTTTATTGTGATTGACAGGGACTATTTCAATATTCCGGCCGGGGAGATACACAAGATCAAGGTGCTAAGAACGGTTCTCGGAGGTGAAACGGTGTTTGAATTGCAGTAGGCTCCAGTTTACACGGTAGCTTTTAGATAATGTTATAACGGCAACTGTTGATAACCGAAAGCTTCCTTATTATATTTGCTCTTGCAGGGTGACTCAATAGTCTTTGCAAACCCGCATATTGACATCATATCCCCGGATTGGCGTGCTTATACCTCATTTTTAGGATAATTTAATGTGCAAAGCTGATAATTTAAATTGTGTCCGGTTATTCTCATATTTCTCGATAGTAACTGCACCGGCTGGACATACCTCCATACAAAACCTGCATCCCTCACATGCATATTCATCGATATAATAACCATTGTTTCTAAATTCAATGGCGCCAAAACGGCATAATTCTTTGCACTGACCGCATCCCGTGCATTTTTCCCTGTCAATTAAAGCTTTGGCCCCACTGACAAAATTTTCACTTTTATATACTTCAGGAGATAATATAAGATGCAGGTCGGCAGCATCCACATCGCAATCAGTAATAACGGAATCTTCAGCTAATAAGGCAAAGGCCGCGGTAATACTGGTTTTTCCTGTTCCGCCTTTCCCGCTGGTAATGGCAATTCTCATTCTACGGTTTATATTTAGATCACTATGATACCTCGCAGCACAGCGAATCAAATAAAACTTTTCCCGCTAAAATCAACAAAGTTGATTAAACCACTATTAAAAATTCATTAAAATCGGACTATCAACCACCAGAAAAGTGGTCTAAACTCCGGTTTTTACTTCGCACCGTAAATTTTTTGATCAACACATGCCTTCCGGATAAAATCCTGCCAAAACATGAACATAACCAAAGGACACGGTTTTTTATGTTTAACGGGATTACCTGAGGTGTCAGAACAAAGCTAATATATGTTAATTTAATGGTCACAGGCATTTATACCTGTTATGAGCCTGTCACTTAAAAACTCTTCAACCAGGGTTCCGGGAGGTTTTTCCTGAGCACCGGTAAATACAGTTATTTTTTGCCGGTTAAAAAGAGAAACAGCCCTTTGCCCCATTCCCCCGGCAATGACATGTGTTACACCCTTTGATGCAAGCCATGAGGGAAGAACACCAGGCTCATGCGGAGGAGGTATAAGATATGATTCTCCTGTTACCTTTTTGTCTTCAGTGGTAAAAATTGCGAATTTTTCGCAATGCCCGAAATGCAAGCATAAACAATTATTAATTACCGGTATGGCTATAACCTGTTCCATATTAACTTATTAGTTATAATATCTGCTTTCTACAATTCTAATTTGCAGCAAATCATACTCCGGTTAATTTTAACAGAATAGATTTGCTGTGAACATAAGATCATTTGTCGTTGAGTAAAGAAAAACGTTAAAATTAATTATCCCTGAGCCAGGAGTACAGGGTGTTTTACTAATTTCATTCCGATCTGAAAGTCGAAACCAGATTTTCAGATTCAATATAATTTACCATTCATCCCGTCGGCAAGAGCGCCGGGAGTTCTGGATGTCATTAATACCCGGATCAGATCACATTGAAAAATCAATCATCTTCTTTCTCCAGTTCGTCAAGTTTTTTTTCAATATCTTTCTGTGAACGCTTCAGATATTCGTTCTGTGATTTAAGCATACTTATATCATCCTCTCTGGATATGGAGTGCGACCAGGGAAAGCCTGGAAAAAAGCCGGCAAAGCCAAAGTTTCTTCCCCAGCCGAATCCACGGCCCCTGCCTCTTCCAAAACGAAAACCTCTTCCCGTTCCACCTCCGAATCCTTTTACATAGCCCGGTGTATCATATCCCGCGCAAAAACCTGATGATCTCCCGGTCATGGGACCTTGCCCCATTGGTCCGGTACGGTCTCCTGATGGCATAATACTTAATTTTTATGGTTTAACATATTGATTACTTTTGCAACTGTTTGTCCTGAATCAACAGGATTTATTTTAATCTTTAATCTTTTCAGCACACCTTTCGCTTTCGGGCCGACTTCCACTGTGTAGACCTCATCAACCCCTTTATTAGCCAGGAATTCTGCGGCCTGCAATCCCACACCACCCGAAGCATCTTTAATGTTATTCTTTGTAAAAATATGGTTGCCTGTTTGAGTATTATAAAAACAAAAAAAGGAACAACGCCCGAAACGTTCATCAATTATT
>PXAP01000310.1 GCA_003567115.1 Bacteroidota bacterium | reverse complement strand
TTTTTTTGCATCAAATTTATATCCTTTTCTCACAAGCATGGCTTTGGGAGAGAGAATGTTGAAGTTGTTAAGGAAGCCCTTGCATATATATTTGTTGAATGTAAGGGCAGAAGTGAGCACATTGCAGCTTGTATAAGGAATCCGAAGCAGGTCAAAGTATGCCTGCAACTTGCCGTCCTCTCCCGGCGTGCCGTGAATGGCCATGAATACACAGTCAAACAGGATCTTTCCTGTGCCGGCGGTTACAGAAAAATCGTTTTTGTCGATGGCAGGGCCGGGATCGTCCAGGGTGCCAAGCACCCATTGATCTTTTCTCATTGTTATCAGGTGGGGCTTATAAAGCTTTTTGTCGAGAGATTCATGGATGTTTGAAGCGCTTTCAACCGATACTACATATTCTGAGGAGTCGCCGCCGGCAACAATGGCAATATTTTTATGCATGGATGAAACGATTAAATGAGATATATTTTATTGAATCCCCATGATACTGTGTAACACAAAAAGACATGAACAAACCAGGGGGATCCATGCGTTTGAAAAACTGAATATGCATTAATTGCAAAACATAATTCACTGATTATTAAATTGATTAACCTGATTTGTACGCATGAATGTAATGTTTGGTAAAAGTATAAAAAACCGGACAGTTCTCAGTCAGCCTGTAAATTTTCCCGCCCGCCGGTGTATCTTCTCCACTTCCCGATAAGCTGCTGCATATCCGCAGGCAATCCGGATTCAAACCGGAGTACATTTCCCGTAACAGGGTGTGAAAAACCAAGTATTTTTGCATGGAGGGCGTGGCGGGGAAGGATTTTGAAGCAGTTATTAACGAAATGTCTGTATTTGGTGAAGGTGGTTCCTCTTAATATCCGGTCTCCACCGTACCTTTCGTCGTTGAAAAGCGGATGGCCGATATGTTTCATATGGACCCTTATCTGGTGTGTTCTTCCTGTTTCAAGCCTGCACTCAACCACACTTATATAGCCCAGATTTTCGATAACCCTGTAATGGGTCACAGCATGTTTCCCTTCTGAGCCATCGGTAAATACATCCATCTTCATTCTGTTTTTCTTATGCCTGCCAATATTTCCCTCTATAGTTCCCTCCTCAGGTGCGGGGATTCCCCAGACAACAGCTATATATTCCCTGCTGGTCTTCCTCTCGTAAAACTGTCTTGCCAGGTGGTTCATTGCCAGTTCGGTCTTGGCAATGACCAGGAGTCCGCTGGTGTTCTTGTCTATCCTGTGAACCAGACCGGGACGCAATTCACCCGACATGAACAGGGGCATTTCCCTTAATCTCCAAGCAACTGCATTTATCAGTGTGCCGGTATAGTTTCCATGCCCGGGATGCACAACCATGCCTGCCTCCTTGTTTACAACAATCAAATCATCATCCTCATATATAACATCAATGGGTATATCTTCGGGAATCAGCTCTATCTCCCTGGGAGGATGAGCCATTACGATAGTAATAATATCTCCGGGCCTGACCCTGTAACTTGATTTAACCGGAGTACCGTTTACAAGGATGTTCCCTGCCGAGGCAGCATTTTGAAGGCGGGTTCTTGAAACATTCTCAATACGGTTAACCAGGTATTTGTCTATCCGGAGCAATTTTTGTCCGCGATCTGCCTCAAACCGGTAATGTTCATACAAATCGTTGTTTTCCCCAGGTTCCTCCCCGGGTAAATCTTCAGCCATATTATATAATTATTGTGTGATCAGGATCTTTCTGGTATTAAAGTCAGCCGATCTGCTTTCTGTATGTAAATAATAAATACCCGGAGGGAAAGATGAAATATCGATGTTGTGAACATGGCCGGTACTCTGGTATACCAATTTACCCACACTGTTGAATAGTTTATATGAAACCGATCCTGGCTCAATTTCCGGTTCCAGTTCAATGTAAAGCACATTGACAGCAGGGTTCGGATAGATTTTCAGATCCTTTCTTTTTTCCTGTCCGTTAACCGGAGAAGAGAACAGGGGATTACCCACCACCGGTCGGATCATCAGTGAGCCTTCAAAAGAGCTGTTTTCCCATTCACCGTATATATTGTAAAATATCCTGTTACGGTTATTCCGGTTTACATCAAAGCCAATATTAAGAAAATCGGGAGTAGTTTGTATTATGCCTACATAAAAATTCCGGGCGACATGAACTGCATTATCCAGGTAGTAGGTGTGGAAACGGTTAAGTTCATCCTCGTATACCGGCCTTGTTCCTTCCTGGGAATAAAGAAGATTTCCCGGCTTACCACCATCGTCATCCCATACGGCGAGGTTGAAATACTGCCTGGATGCCTGATTAAGTGACTGGTTGAAATATATCTGAATTGCTCTCAGAGAATCTGCTTTATATGCCCTGAACCTGTAAGCTATCATTGCATTTTCTGTTCCGCCCCCGAAAAGCCCGTATCCGTTTTCGGCAGTACCGTCATCGAGGGCAAAATAATTGCTGAAATTCTGATAGTGAACTATTGTATCATTTCCCTTGTAGTCAAAATCGTCGGTAACAAGCCACGCTTTGATCCTGAAAAGTGCAGAATCGGGATTTGTGGAATCAAAATAATATCTGAGGTCGGCATTGTATTCATGGGTTTCGCCTGCACCTATACCGGCCATTCCTCCTGAATAGCTGTGAACAGTCTGGTTTTCGTAAACATTATCAATTGAAAATTCTCTTGTTACACTTCTGTTGACAATATCATTGTTACTATAGACAAGGGGTAATACCGAAGCCATTTCTGCCTGGCGTCCCGAAATATAGTGGCTCCATGGCATTGCATTATAATTATTCAAAAGAGAACCCAAAGGCCTTACGAAGGCTATATCCCTGAAAACAGTATCAGTCATTGACCTGTTCCTGTCAAGGTAAACATAATCAATATGCCAGTGATCGGCATTTCCCATAGCCCCGGGATTATAACGGTTGTCTCCGATGCTGGCTATATTGCTGAAGCGGAAGCGGAAGCCTTCCTGCAGATACTCGGGCTCTTTCACGGGAAACATTACAAGTCTGAAATCATGAAGAGTGTCACCAGGGACAGACCATACCACTCTCCAGTTTTCTGTTTCAGGTGAATAAAATTCAAGTCTCAGTGAGTCATGTGGCTGGGGCCTGTCACCCCTCCCCTGGGGCTGGTAAAAAAAGCTGAGATAAATGCTGTCTTCCGGAATGTAGTTCAGATTAACAGGCCTTGATGTTAACCGGTCGGCTAAAAACGGCCAGGTTGAGGCATGCTCGTACAATGCACCGGTATGATCTATGGCGTCAAGTGTTGCTACCCCCACAGAAACCGGATTAACCGGATAATCATTATTTATGAAAACGTATCTGTCCGACCATATTTCATCATCAGGATATATGTCGGAGCAGGAAAAATCATCGAAAAAGGGGAGTTCAAGCAAACCGGTTACCGAAGATTTCAGAAGGGGCTTTTGCTGATATCGCTCCCTTACCTGCCGGTTTACCTCAATACCTGAAAGTATCTCCTGCGAGTGGACAGTAACGGGGCAGATAAGAAGAACTGCCAGGCTAACGTATGATAATCTCCTCGTCATCAAATTCACCAATATCGATATCAATTGTATCGGGAACCGGAATTAGTGTTGAATCAACTGACAGCCACATATCTACTATTGATCCCAGCCGTATTTCCAGATCTTCATAATATTCCGGCCTTTGCCTGTATACAAATGCATTCAAAGAGTCTTCCGCCTCTATTACGGTCGAATCATAAATAGTTGCTCCAACGTTCAGTGATGACTCCAGAATTCTGCTCCTGGCTTCTTCCTGATTCATATAAAGAAGATCGGGAACAGAGGTAGTTATTGTGCTCAGACCTTCACCAAGCACCAGGTCGATACTGTCACCCCTGGCAACCATTTCACCCGGTTTTATTTCTCTGTTCTCATATTGCTGTCTGAGCACATTGTTGAGGGCAATGTCAGGCACATATATCAGCCGGCCTACTTCAAGGCCCTGGGTTTCAATTATAGCTCTTGCCTGCCGGAGTGAAACACCTGTAACATCGGGCATGGGTACTCTTTCGGGGTTCATGGCATTTATGGTAAGGAAGATTGTCCGGTTTTCTTTAACCCTGAAATTGGGCATGGGATTCTGGTCTATCACTGTACCCCTTGCTTCATGACTGATAAATACAGAGTCGGAGATCTTGTATCTCAGGTTCCTTGCATTTGTAACCATTTCAGCTTCCTCAACCGTTAGTCCTTTAAGATCCGGTACGGCATAAGCTCTGCCATGATCGGTATATATTTTTAATCCGATAAATACCGAGAGAGTTATAAAAATTGCTGAGCCGGCTATAATTGCAATATGCTTCCAGAATATTCTGCTTAAAATGAATTTTAAAATATCTTTCATTTAATTTATGGTAATCAATTTGTAATATAGTTGAAACGAAAAGCTCAAATTCCTATTATGTATCCGAAGATATATATTATGAATCAGGTTCCGGTCATCAGTGAGTTTATAGCTTCAATATTTTGCGGATTGCATATATCTTTCGATTCTGAGGTGTAAAGATATTCTATGCGGTTTTTATATTTTTCTGTTATTTTTCCTCTTACCATTTTCATGGTGCTGTTCAGCAGCTGATTACTTTCGGTGAAAGCCTCATCCAAAATGCCTGCTGAAACCGGCAGCCATCGCTGTGGAAACATTTTCTCAAACTTTCTTCCCAGCCGGTATTCATTTAATTCATTTTCAATGAGTTTTAGCATAGCTTCCTGGCCTTCTTCAGTATCCGGCTTCAGATTTTTTTCTTTTACCCAGCGGTTCAATGCTTCTTTGTTGGGCACGATCAATGCCACGGTATAGGGTTTCTGGTTATTGTAAAGCATACATTGGTCAATGTATGCTGATTGCCCGGTAAACGCTTCCTCGATACCTTCCGGACTGTATTTTTCGCCGTCGTCAGATATCAGCAGACTCTTGAAACGTCCAAGCACGCAGAGAAATCCGTCTGTGTCCATATAACCCATATCTCCGGTATAAAGCCAACCGTCAACTATGGTTGATTCTGTGGACTCCTCGTTTTTCCAGTAACCTTTCATTACATTTTCTCCTCTGACCACAATTTCTCCTTTTTCACCTGCTGAAAGTTCATTCTTATCTTCATCGCATATCTTCAGATCAAGATCACTTACCAGATATCCTGATGAACCAAGCTTATGCCTGCTTTCAGAATTGGATGAGATTATCGGTGAAGCTTCGGTTAGCCCGTACCCCTGGAACATAGGTATTCCCAGGGCATAAAAGAATTTCTGAAGTTCAATATCCAGAAGTGCCCCTCCTCCTATGAAAAATTTAAGCCTTCCCCCGAAATTCTCCCTCACCTTTGTGAATAGTATTTTATCAAACAGTTTAACCAGGGGTTTGAGCAGAAATCTGAAGCCTTTGCCTTTATCCCATCCAATACCGTTATATGCATATGCCACACTTAATCCGGTATCAAAAAGTTTTTTGGCTGTTTTTCCCTTCTGCCTTACACCGGTTTCAATATTTTTTTTGAAATTTTTGGCCAGGGCCGGGACACTCAGTAAAAATACCGGACGGATCTCCCTGATGTTTTGGGGAATATTTTTCAGGGTTTCCATTGGGGTTTTCCCGGCCTGGATTGAAGCCATACTGGCGCCACTGGCTATTAATGTATATATGCCGGCAGTATGTGCAAATGCATGGTCCCACGGCAATATAAGCAGGGTGGTGTACCATTCGGGCACATCCATGAGACTTTTTGCCTGTTCTATATTCGCAGTATAATTTCTGTGGGAGAGGATAATGCCTTTTGGATCGGCTGTAGTGCCGGAGGTATAGCAAATATTGGCATAATCATCTCCTTTTATGGAACTCCAGCATTCATTGAATTTTTCAGGATCTTCAAAAAGAAGTTTTTTGCCCGCCTCACAAACATCCTGATAGAGGATGTCTTTTTGATCCATTTTTTCAGGTTTGTCCAGAAGAATGACATTTTCAAGCTGAGGCAGTTCATGTTTAAGGTCTTTCATTTTGTGCGACTGGCTTCCGGAAATAATGATCATTTTTGATCCTGAGTGAGCAAGACGGAACCTTATTTCCGAGGCATCTCCCAGCTTTACCGATAATGGTATATTGATTGCACCTGCGTAAAGCACGGCAAGTTCTGATATGACCCAGTCATTTCTTCCTTCCGAGAGAAGGGCAATGCGGTCTCCTTTTACCACACCCATTGTCATCAGTCCCGCAGCAAATTGAACAACTGATTTCCTGATTTCATTATAATTTGTGCTTTCATAGCTGCCTTTTCTTTTTTCAAGCATTAAAGGATTGTTGCCGTATTTTTTTACGCTTTCCTCAAATAATTCTATGATTGTTCGCATGGCTAATTGTTTTTGGAGCTTGTTTATTAATAAATTGCATTGCAATATTTCCCGGATTGACCTGCGATAATAAAGGAAAAGCAAATATAGTGTTTTGACAGGAATGACAAATTAGAAATTTTTTCCTGAAATAGATAATTAATATCCGAAACTTCACCCAAATTTGTCGTTTAAATAGTATTATACATAAAATATTGATAAATACGGTGATTTTTTCCGGATAATATTTTTGCATATGCAAATTTTAATATATTTTTGATAATATATTGGTTTTAAGTAAAATGTAATCTTAATCATTTTTAATCAATTATCTAAACCATGCATAAACTGCTAATAATTGTTTTCGCCTTCTCACTTTTAACCGGTGGATGCGATTTTGTCAAAAAGGTCAATCCTTTCACTACCAGGGTTGATACTATGGATCAATACCGGCAGCGACAGGATAGTATCCGGCGTGCAGAAATGCTCAGAAGTCAGCAGGAGGAAGCAAGACTTGAACAGGCCCGTGCCGACAGTATAAGAAAAGCCCGGAGTGAAGCTGAACGGTTAAGGACAATGGAACGCTACCATTTAATTGTAGGGGCATTCAAAACGCCTGCTTACGCGGAAGATTTTCGCCAAAAAATCCTTGCCCAGGGGAATGATTCAAGAATTATAATGTCTGACAACAATTTTCACCTGGTAACCATCAAGTCGCTCGGCAACTACAGGGAGGCAGTTAATGAATGGAAGGTCATCAGGGATCAGGGTGAACACCTGGTATGGCTCTATATCAAGGATTTGTAATTCCCGTGAATTTTATCCGGTTGGGTTATTCTTCCTGTATACCGTGGGTTTGGAATTTTAAGGAAGGGATAATTCATATATTTTTGAGGTTGGTTATTTTTATTTGAAAACAATCGGCCGGTATAATATTTTTATTAATTAAGCTCATATATTAAATGGTTCATTTTAAAAAATCATTGAACGATTCTGTAACCCTGAGGTGGGGTATTATGTTGCTGGTAAGTTTTACCATGGCAACCAATTACTATTTTTATGATGCCTTGTCACCGCTCAAATTCCTTATGGAGAGGGAGTTGGGTTTCAGTTCATCTGAATACGGCTTTTTTCAGGCTGCCTATTCCATTCCCAACGTGTTCCTTCTTATGGCTGTTATCGGGGGCATAATTCTGGACAGGATTGGAATACGGATTACAGGCTTTGCTTTTATCTTTATTCAGTTCATCGGAGCAACAGTAACGGCTTATGGTTCTTCACCGTATTTTAATGAAGGAGGCCCGGGATATGATTTCATGAATTCATTTTTGACTGCATATTCTCCTGCCCTGAAAGTGACTTCGCTTGGATTTTTCCTTTTCGGACTGGGAGCTGAAACCAGTATTGTGGTTATTTCCAAGGTTATTGTGAAATGGTTTAAAGGAAAGGAAATTGCCCTTGCTCTCGGTCTCAATGTGGCCATTGCCAGACTTGGTATGGGTGCTGCATTGGTTATTTCTCCCCGTCTTATCATAGACAGTACCCAAAACGGTTCTTTGTGGCAAAACTGGACCATGCCGATATGGTTTGGTGCACTGCTGCTGGGTATCGGCTTACTGGCATTTTTGGTCTATACAATATGGGATATAAAGTTTGACCGGCGGGTTGCTGAGAGGATGGAATCCGATCCTGCTGAAGAGTTCAGTTTTGGTGACCTTTTCAGGCTTTTTACCAACCGTAGTTTTATCTATATTACCATGCTTTGCGTGCTTTTTTATTCTGCCGTATTCCCGTTCATGAAATATGCCCCCGATCTTATGATAAATAAGTTTGGTGTTGCACCAACCCTGGCAGGAGATATTTCATCCATATTACCCTTTGGCACCCTGGTATTTACTCCGGTATTTGCTTATATATGTGATTATAAAGGGAAATCGGCATCACTGATGGTGTATGGAAGTCTGCTCGTTGTAATGGTGCATCTTATATTTGCATTTACCACTATTACCCCCTATATACCAATGTTCATTCTGGGTATTGCTTTTTCACTTGTACCCGCCGCTATGTGGCCGGCTGTTACTAAAATTGTTGAAACAAATAAAATCGGAACAGCTTACGGTGCCATGTTCACGGTACAGGCTATCGGACTGATGCTTTTCCCCTGGCTGATAGGAATTGTACTGGATTATACAAATCCCGGAGTGTCAGAAATCCTGGCTGCAGGCGGTCAGGCTGTTTATGATTATTCACAGGCCCTCTTAATGCTTGCCCTGCTTGGAGTGATCGCGCTTGGGTTTTCCTGGCTGCTTAAGGGTGAGGATAGGACTTCAGGATACGGCCTGGAGAAGCCGAATAAGATGTCATGAGGGTTGTCCAATTCGGTTAATCACAAGAAAAATCCCCGGGCTCTGCCCCGAAATAAAATAAAAAATAATTATATTAATATACGGTCACACGAAGTGTGAATTTTCAGGATAAATAACTCGCAGGCTTGCCCCGGGGATAGCCTAAAACAGTAAATTCTTTATTGCGTTATTGTGCTTTTGCACCAATTTTGTCGAAATGCAGGTTAGCATATGATCTGTTTTGAGTGGGGCTACCGGGTTAAATTATTTTTTTATCGCCATTTACTCCTTGCCGCGAAAAAGGGTGGAAGACCTGTCGGGTCCCAGTGATATTATTGTAACCGGGATACCTGTTGCATTTTCAATATAATTTATATAACCGGTAAATTCTTTCGGCAGGTTACTCCATTTGCGGATTTCGGAAATATCACTTTTCCAGCCTTTCATCTTTTTATAAACCGGTTCCGGCTGCTGCTCCGCATCAAAAGAAAGGGAGTCAATAGATTTATCAGCTGTTTGGTAGCCGGTACATATTTTCAGGGTTTCAAAGCCTGTCAGAACATCGGCCTTGGTGATCATAAGCTGAGTTACCCCGTTAATCATAATTGAATATTTCAGTGCAGGCAGATCGAGCCAGCCACAGCGCCTCGGCCTGCCGGTCGTGGAGCCAAACTCCTTACCCTGATTTCGCAATTTTTCACCGTTTTTATCTTTAAGTTCGGTGGGGAATGGTCCCCCTCCGACGCGGGTACAATATGCTTTGAATACTCCTATTACTTCGCCAATTTTGGTGGGAGCAATTCCGAGCCCGCTACATGCACTTGCACAAATGGTATTGGAGGATGTAACATAGGGATAGGATCCAAAATCCAAATCCAGCAATGTACCCTGCGCCCCTTCAGCAAGAATTTTTTTCTTTTCATTAATCAGCTGATTTATAAAATATTCGCTTTCAACCAGATTGTATGTCCGGAGCTTCTCAATACCAGTGAACCATTCCTTCTCATACTTTTCAGGCTCATCATAGTAGTCATATTGCTCTAGTATAACTTTGTGCTTGTTTTTAAGGAAGTTGTATTTTTCAATGAAATCAGGCAGCTGAATATCTCCAATCCGTAAACCGTTGCGACCGGTTTTATCCATGTAGGTCGGGCCAATACCCTTGAGCGTGGATCCTATTTTAGTGTCACCTTTGGCCGATTCAGAAGCTGCGTCCAGTATTCGATGTGATGGAAGTATAAGGTGTGCTTTTTTCGAGATGTAAATAGTGTTTATGGTTGATACAGAGAGGTTTTCGAGAGCTTCGGTCTCTGTTTTGAAAACCACCGGATCAATTACAACTCCGTTACCAATGAGGTTTATTTTGTCCTTGTGAAATATTCCGGAAGGAATGGTATGCAGAACATGCTTGATATGGTCAAATTCCAGGGAATGACCGGCATTGGGGCCTCCCTGGAAACGTGCGATAACATCATAACCGGGAGCAAGCAGATCGACTATTTTGCCTTTTCCCTCATCTCCCCACTGAAGGCCCAACAAAACATCTGTTTTATGCATATTGGTTGATTTTTTAAATATTGCCCAAGTTAACAATTATTGGACAAAATTTTTCATATGCACACAGAGAGAGCCGGAATTCAATATATCATTATATGATCAGTTATTATTTAAAGTTTTTCCTTGTGCCCGTATATGTAAAGGGAATGGTGTGTATGTTTGAAATTTGCCATTTGGCAGGCTGTTTTAATGATCTCCTGGATACGGGGATCGCAAAACTCAATAACCTCTCCGGTTTTCACATCAATTAAATGGTCATGCTGCTTGCATTCATGAGCTTTTTCAAACTGGGCGATGTTTTTCCCGAACTGATGTTTTATGACAAGGTTACATTCCAGAAGGAGATCAATAGTATTATAAAGAGTTGCTCTGCTGACCCGGTAATTTTTATTTTTCATAGAGATATAAAGCGATTCTATGTCGAAGTGGCCCTCATGTGTATATATCTCTTCAAGAATAGCATATCTCTCCGGTGTTTTTCTATGTCCTTTTGTTTCGAGGTAATCGGTAAACAGCTTTTTTACAGTCTCTTTTGGGTCAATATATGCCATAATAAATCTAATTTAAAATAATGCTAAAATACAAAAAAAGTATTGAGGTGGTATTTAACCGGGGTTATAAAAATTACTCTTTACTGGCGGCCTCGGTTCGTTTTACCGAAATAACTCCTTTGATTTTAAACAAATTCATGATAAGATTGTTCAGATGCTTGGTATCATGAACATAAAGTTCAATATTTCCTTCGAACAATCCATCGTGAGTCTCGATAGCTAATTTCCTGATATTTGCATTCAAATCATGGGAGATAACATTGGTTATGGAATTTGCAATACCAATCTGATCTATACCCTGAATACTGATGCTGGCAAGAAAAGAGAGTATTCTGTGTTTGGTCCATTGTGCGGAAACAATCAGGTTGCCTTGACTTGACATCAGTCTGGTAGCAGTCGGACATTTGCAGGAGTGTATTATTATGGTTTCATCGGGACTTTTATATCCGACAACATCATCTCCGGGTATGGGATTGCAACATTTTGCAATCCTGTAATTCTTACCGGGCTCATCAATCCCTTCCCTGATAATTAGTGGTTTGCCAAGGTCTATTTTAGGATTTTTTTTCTGCTGCTCACTAAGTTTTTTGCTGTTTTGTATGTTTTTACTGTATGTCAGCTCCCAATACCTGATCCACTTATTTTTAGTGTTTTTTTTCAGAACCTTTTTTACATTATCAAGAGAAATAATGCCTTCTCCTATTTTCAGGTAAAGATCCTCTTTATTTACAGCCTCATAACCGGTGATAAGCTTTTTTATTATTCTGGAGTTGGGCCGGAGATTTATTTTTTTTAGTTTTTCATCCAGGATATTTTTGCCTTTTTCAATTCGTATTTTGATATCTTCTTTCAGTGAATTTTTAATATTTAATTTGGCTTTAGCAGTGATGGCATATTCCAGCCATTCCTTTTGGGGTCTCTGGTTATCGGCAGTAAGTACTTCAACCTGATCGCCGCTTGACAGTGAATGACTTAATGGAACAAGTTTTTGATTTATTTTCCCTCCGATAGCTTTATTGCCAATTTCCGTATGAATTTCATATGCAAAGTCAATAACCGTTGCATTCATGGGAAGAGTTATTACTTTCCCTTTTGGCGTAAAGACAAGTATTTCTGAAGAGAAGAGATTTAACTTGAATTCGTCAATAAATTCATGGGCATCGTTGCTTGGAGTCTCCAGTAGTTCTCTGATCCTTTTCAGCCATTTATCCAGTTCAGATTCACTCTGATCGTTATTTTTATATTTCCAGTGAGCGGCAAATCCTCTTTCTGCTATTTCGTCCATCCTTGTGGTGCGTATCTGAACCTCCACCCATCTTCCTTCCGGGCCCATCACTGTTCCATGGAGAGCTTCATAACCATTTGCTTTTGGAGTGCTTACCCAGTCTCTGATCCTTTCCGGCTTGGGCATATAGATATCAGTAATAAGTGAATAGATGTTCCAGCACTGAACTTTTTCAGGCAGGTTTGGATTAGGGTCGAAGACTATCCTTATTGCAAAAAGATCATAGATCTCTTCAAAATTAATCTTTTTCGTTTCCATTTTAGTGAAAATGGAGTATATGGATTTTGGCCGGCCACTGATATCAAATTTTATATTATGTTCGTTGAGCTTTTCTTTAATTGGCATGGAAAATTTATTAATGAACAGCTGCCTCTCCTGTTCACTGCCTTTAATGTTATTGAGTATTTCATTAAATATTTTAGGATTCTGGTATTTCAGGGAAAGGTCTTCAAGTTCTGTTTTAATTGTAAATAATCCCAGCCTGTGTGCAAGAGGAGCAAAAAGATATATAGTCTCACCTGCGATTTTAATTTGTTTATTCTTTGGCATGGAATCCAACGTTCTCATATTATTAAGCCGGTCAGCCAATTTGATCAGTATTACACGTACATCGTCCGAAAGAGTAAGCAGAAGTTTCCTGAAATTTTCTGCCTGTATTGAGGATTTCTTATCAAAGACACTGCTTATCTTGGTTAAACCGTCAATAATAGTGGTGATCTTATCTCCGAAATGAAAGCGAATATCTTCAAGAGAGTATTCAGTATCTTCAACAACATCATGCAGTAGCGCAGCAATTATTGAATTTGCTCCCAGACCAATTTCGCTGGCAACTATTTTGCTGACAGAAATGGGATGTATAATATATGGTTCACCCGATTTACGCCTCATATTCATGTGAGCCTCATTGGCAAACTGAAAAGCTTTTTTTATCTGTTTAATCTCTTCAGGACTGGTAATATGTGCGCAGTGATCAAGCAGATCATCAAAACGTGCATTGATATCTTTTATTTCCTTTTCTGTCTGGACTTTCATCCTAATAAAACAGGTTAATCAAGTTAATATTCAATTAATTATGTTTAGCAGGTAATTCATGTTCAGTATTTCAAATGGATGGATCCCCCTGTTTTATTTATTGTATTTTGTGAG
>PXAP01000314.1 GCA_003567115.1 Bacteroidota bacterium | reverse complement strand
GTTTTGGGGCCGGTATCAGGCAATGTTGCAGACCTCCGTAGCCTCCGATCGATTCCTGGTAAGCTCCGGTATGAAACAATCCGATATACTGAGTGTTACCATTATTTATTTTCGGCAGAAATATGGCATTTGCATGTACCTCTGAATTGTAATAGTCTTCACTGTCACAAGTCAGTCCACCGAGAAACACCCTTTCATACTCCTCTTCCCAGTTATTTACTGCCAGCAGGATGAACCTTTTGTTAAGGGCCCAGGTATCGGGCAATGTTGTCATGAAGGATGAATCAATCATATTCCATAATTCACGGTCATTCTGCCGTTTTTGTCCCAGAACCGAATATAGAACCGCGCTGCTTTCTGCTACAGTATAGGATCCGAATTCGGTAAATATGTCCGGCTCGGGTATTTCACTTCGCTCACATCTGTTTTTTATCTGTGCAATAATCTCCTCGGTCATATATTCATAATCATAATCGAATGATAATGAATTTTTGATCGGGAATCCACCTCCGATATTAAGTGAGTCCAGTTCCGGACAAATCTTTTTCAAATTACAATAGACATCCACACATTTTGAAAGTTCGTTCCAGTAATATGCATTGTCGGCAATACCCGTGTTGATGAAAAAATGCAGCATTTTTAGTTCCTGCCTGGGATCCGGCTTTATCTTTTCTTCGTAAAATGAGACTATGTCATTGTAGCGAATCCCAAGCCTTGAGGTGTAGAATTCAAATTTAGGTTCTTCTTCTGATGCTATTCGTATTCCAACCTTGTATTTTGTTTTAACCAGTTCGTTGAGCTGATCAAGTTCGGTTTTGTTGTCAAGTATGGGTATGGTATTGGTGAAGCCCCCGTTTATGAATTCAGCAATGTTTTCAATATACCGGGCTCTTTTAAAACCGTTGCATATAATGTAAATATCCTTGTTTACCAGTCCTGTCTGGTAGAGTTCTTCAATAATGTTTAAATCAAAGGCGGAGGATGTTTCCAGGTGCACGTCGTTTACCAGCACCCTTTCAAGCATAAACGAAAAATGCGAGCTCTTGGTGCAGTAACAGTAATGATAACTGCCCTTATAGTCTACCTTGGCCAGGGCAACATTGAACCATTTCTTTGCCTGCTGGATTTTTTCGGTGATTTTGGGAAGATAGGTTATTTTCAGTGGTGTACCGTATTGTTTAATAACATCCATAAGAGGGATGTTGTTAAAATATAATTCATTTCCCTCTACCCTGAACTCATTTTGAGGGAAATCGAAAGTTTGTCCGATAAGGTCAATATATTTATTTTTCATGGCACGAATGTTTTTTGTTTATAAAGCGGTGCGCAAATTAAAGTAAAATAGATGAATGCCCAAAATAATATTAAAGTAATTAACATGGATTAACGAAAAAATAACAATGTAACCGATATGGATTTTTATATTGAGAATTATTTATCAGAATGATCACAGGTGGTAACCTTGATGAGTTGTCAACACTGATATTACTGAACGTGAGCATTGTAAAACTCATCTCCGCTGCAGGCAGTGGAGAACTTCTTTGATTATAAAAGATGCAGTCAGGGGTGCTTCCGGGCAGAATCTGGAGTACCCGAAAAGAGCAAGGGGGATTGATTGTATTGCAATTTTGTATCTTTGCGAATTATCATGTTGCTAATGTCATGATTTTAAGCCAAACGGTCAGAAAAAGAAAATGAACAAAGACATTACAGTTGCACTGAGGAACCTGAGCCTCAAAGATTATGATGATATAGCCGGGGCGATGGAGGTTGCCTATTCCGGAATCGGGGATGCACCATGGAAATATTCACAAATCAAGAAGCTTATGAATCTTTTTCCCGAAGGGCAGATCTGCATAGGGGTAAATGGCAGAGTTGTTGCCTGTGCCCTGTCAATTATTGTTGACTACAGCAAGTTTGGAGATTCACATACCTACAGGCAAATTACCGGAAACGAGAAATTTAACACTCATGATCCGGAGGGTGATGTTCTATATGGGATTGATGTCTTTGTGCACCCTGACTACAGGAATATGCGATTAGGGCGACGGCTTTACGATGCACGCAAGGAGTTATGTGAAAACCTTAACCTGCGTGCCATAATTGCCGGGGGACGGATTCCGGGCTACAGCGATTATGCAGGAGAGCTTACCCCGAAGCAGTATATTGAGAAGGTTGAAACAAGGGAAATATATGATCCCATTCTTACCTTTCAGATATCCAATAATTTTCATGTAAAAAAAATTCTCAGGAATTATCTTCCTGAAGATAATGAATCCAAAACCTATGCTACACTCATTGAGTGGAACAATATTTACTATGAGGAAAAAGAAAGAGCAATAGGCAGAAAGAAATCGGTTGTGAGACTTGGACTGGTGCAATGGCAGATGAGGCATTTCTCTTCTTTGGATGCTCTTAAAGAACAGATGGAATTTTTTATTGATGCGGTAAGTGATTATCAAAGTGATTTCATTCTTTTCCCCGAGTTTTTCAATGCCCAGCTGATGGCAAAATATAACCACCTGGCAGAATATGATGCCATGAGAGCTCTGGCTAATTATACCGAATCCATAAGGATTAAATGTGTTGAGTTTGCAATTTCTTACAATGTAAACATTATCTGTGGCAGTCTGCCGCTCTATAAGGATGAAAAACTTTATAATGTTGCTTACCTTTGCAGGCGTGACGGTTCCTGGGATATGCAGTACAAGATACATATTACCTCAAACGAGCTTACAAGCTGGGGATTTACCGGCGGCGACAAAATAAAGGTGTTTGATACCGATTCGGGGAGGATTGGTATTTTGATTTGTTATGATGTTGAATTTCCTGAACTGGGGAGAATAATGGCTGAACAGGGACTGGAGATATTGTTTGTTCCTTTTGTTACAGATACACAGAATGGTTACAACAGGGTCAGGTTGTGTGCCCAGGCAAGGGCAATAGAAAATGAATGCTATGTGGCCATTGCAGGAGGTGTTGGCAACCTTCCCAGGGTCAGTAATATGGATATTCAATAT
>PXAP01000059.1 GCA_003567115.1 Bacteroidota bacterium | reverse complement strand
TGATGATGGGGTTTCTGACGGGACTGTCTTTATCAAGAATAAGATCATACAATATCATGCCATAGGTTTGTGTGCGGTCCGTCAGGTTATATCTGTATCCTGCCCCCACGGGTAAACCCATGATCCATTTTCTTTCCCTTTTACCATCCGTGCCGGTGACTGAAGTTGCAATATTGCTGACTTCAAATTCTCCGTGTACAAAAACATTGGGTATAAAGGTAACTTGTGTAAATAAGCGGTTACCGAAAGCAGACCTGGATGGTTGATTTCTGTATTCGCGGTAGGAATAAAAGGGTGATATTCCAACATCCAGTATTCCGTAACGATAACCTAACAAAGGAGCAGCATCGACATAAACACCATCATCGTAATGGAGGCCAATATTGCCACCGGTATAAAGCTGTGCTTTACCTTCATGAACACCGGTTAATAGGAGAAAAGCTGACAGGATTAAAAAATACATTTTTTTCATCTGTTTATAATATTAGTTCTATCTGGCAATTGAAAATTAAATATGAACAGATAAATCATCGATTCTTTACCTGAGGCTACTCCAGAAAGTCAAAAATGAGGATTTTTTACAAAAATTCAATTAAATAACACATAGATATACAGCAGATTGAGAATTTGATTTCACTAATTTTTACCCCAAAAAATACTTTATAGAGTGGACTCATACTTTTATATTTTATTGTACTTGCTAACCCCGCCACAATCAACGGGGAATAAACTCACAGAATTCAAATTTCAATAAATTATCCTGAAAAATCAAATATTTAATTAATAGATGTGCATTATAACTTTTTATATTCAATTAAAAACAGGTGTAATTTTCCTGATTTGATCTAAAAAACGTGGTTAGAAAGAAGAGGTAATGAAAAATGATTTACAGAATTTGCTTCAATTTGTCAATAATTACTATTTTGCGGAATATTATTTTACAATTTAAAAAGATGCAGTTATGAAAAATAGATCTATGTGGTTTCTTGACCAAAAGGATATGCCAACACACTGGTACAACATTCAGGCAGATTTACCCGAACCTTTGCCGCCCGTTTTACATCCCGGGACCGGTAAACCGGTAGGCCCTGATGATCTGGCCCCCCTTTTTCCAATGGAACTGATAAAACAGGAAGTCAGCACAGAGCGGTGGATTGAAATACCCGATGAAATACAGGATGTTTACCGCACGTGGAGGCCAACTGCCCTGTACCGGGCATACCGGCTGGAGAAGGCTTTGGATACACCGGCAAAGATTTATTATAAATATGAAGGTACAAGTCAGGCGGGAAGCCATAAGCCTAACACTGCCGTTGCCCAGGCCTACTATAACAAGGAGGAAGGGATTAAAAGAATAGCTACCGAAACCGGAGCCGGTCAATGGGGAAGTGCACTGGCAATGGGTTGTTCCTTTTTTGATGTAGAGTGTAAAGTTTATATGGTAAGAGTTAGCTTTGATCAGAAACCCTACCGTCGTGTACTTATGGAATCATGGGGGGCACAATGTGTGCCGAGTCCCAGTGAAGACACAAATACCGGAAAAGAGATGCTTAAAAAATGGCCTGATTGTCCGGGCAGTCTGGGTCTTGCCATAAGTGAAGCTGTTGAGGATGCCGCATCCCGCGATGATACTCATTATTCGCTTGGAAGTGTACTTAACCATGTTCTTCTTCATCAAACTATTATCGGAGAGGAAACCATTAAGCAAATGGAGATGGCCGATGCTTATCCTGATATTATTGTTGGTTGCGTAGGGGGCGGATCGAATTTTGCAGGCCAGATACTTCCCTGGACAAGGGACAAGATAAGTGGAAAAAAACCTGATATGCAGATTATCTCTGTAGAGCCGGAAAGTTGTCCCAAAATGACCAGGGGTGCGTACGCCTATGATTTCGGCGATGTAGCTGGATTGACCCCTTTGCTGAAGATGCATACCCTGGGGCATTCATTTATTCCACCTGCAATACATGCCGGGGGGTTACGTTACCACGGAATGGCACCAATTGTAAGCCATTTGAATAAACTGGGTTTAATTGAAGCCAGGGCTGCACATCAGACCGGGATTTTTGAGGCTGCTATTATGTTTGCGCGGACAGAGGGAATCATTTCTGCGCCGGAAACATCTCATGCTATAAAGATAGCCATAGATGAAGCACTCAAGTGCAGGGAGACTGGTGAGGAAAAGACAATTCTGATAGCTCATAGCGGGCACGGACATTTTGACTTATCCTCATATTCAAAATACCTTTCAGGTGAACTTATTGATTATGCTTATCCTGAAGAGGAAGTCAGAAAGGCCCTGGAGGAAATTCCAAAGGTGCAGTCCTGAATTAATTGGTGCAGGATAAGCAAACATAAAATTCTTTCATAATTAAAGCTTATCTGAGGATTCTGGTTTGTGGTAATTTTCAGTACTGTTTAAGCTCAACCAGTATGCCGCTTATGATCGCGAAGGAAAAACAAAAGATTAATTTATCCGGCCTGATTATGTTATCAGGCATATAATGCATATATTTGCTTAAATTTTAATCCAGGGGTGCCTGACTTTAAGGCTGAGATCATACCCTTATTACCTGAACAGGATAATACCTGCGTAGGAAGTAAAGAAGATTCCTACCGTTATTGTCTGCTCTCCTGGCTTTTTACATTTTGAAAATATAAAAACAATGCCATGGAGAAAATTGTATCTGCCGGAATTATTGATTCCTGGTTTAAAAAACTGAAAGAAAACCTGACTGTTGATGCAGCAATTGCCGGAGGGGGTCCTTCCGGACTTGTAGCTGCATATCTGCTGGCCAAAAAAGGGGTAAAGGTTGCTTTATTTGAAAGAAAGCTGGCACCCGGAGGAGGTATGTGGGGCGGGGCTATGATGTTTAATGAAATTGTTGTTCAGAAAGAAGCCCTGCACCTGCTGGATGAATTTGGAATCGGATATACCGGGTATGCCAGGGGCTTTTACTCGGTCGATTCGGTGCATGCATCATCAGCCCTTATTTATCATGCTACTAAAGCAGGAGCAATAATTTTCAATTGTGTATCAATTGAAGATGTTGTCTTTAAAAACAATAAAGTAAACGGTCTCGTTATCAACTGGGCTCCCGTGCATCGTGAGGGTATGCATGTTGATCCGCTTGTGATCATGTCAAAAACCGTTCTGGATGCTACGGGTCATGATTGTGAAGTAGCCAGGACGGTGGAAAGAAAAAACAATGTCAGGCTCAACACTGTATCGGGTACTGTTATTGGAGAACGCTCCTTGTCCGCCGATGAAGCTGAACAGACCACAATAGAAAATACCAGGGAGATATTTCCCGGGCTTTTCGTATCGGGTATGGCGGCAAACGGAGTGAGCGGCAGCTGGAGGATGGGACCTGTTTTCGGAGGCATGCTGCTTTCAGGAGAAAAAGTTGCACGGTTGATGGCAGAACAGCTTTAAATTTAGTTGGTGATGGAAAATTTCGGCTTATATATTATAATTACCAGGCCGGTTTTACCTCATGCATTGATAGCTGAAAAGTGCGTTGAAAACGGTATTAAGATGCTTCAGTTGCGTGAAAAACATCTTCCTGACAGAGAACAGGTTAGAATTGCAAAGGAGATACGCAGTATTACCAGAGGCACTTCTACAAGTTTCGTGATAAATGACAGGCCTGATATTGCAGCTATTTGCGATGCCGATTACCTTCATCTCGGGCAGGATGATATAACAATAGAAGATGCCCGTAAGATTATCGGCACAATGAAAATAGGCCTGTCAACACATTCAACCGGGCAGGCAAAAAAAGCCCTTGAAAAAAATCCCGATTACATTGGTTTTGGCCCCATCTACCCAACTAATGCAAAAGAAAACCCGGACGAACCTGTAGGAGCAGAACAGCTTAAACAGGTGCTTGATTTTGCCGGAATCCCTGTGGTTGCCATCGGGGGTATTTTCCCGGAAAACATCACGGATGTTATTGAGGCAGGTGCAAGGAATGTTGCACTTGTAAGATATTTTATGCAAACAACTGAATTTGATAAGAGAGTCAGTGAAATCAAATCATTAATTAAAAAATAGATAATAATGAGCACCCAATTACAACAAGCCGTTAAGGGGATTGTAACCCCAGAACTGAAGGAGGTGGCAGGAAAAGAAGGCGTAGATGCCGACTGGCTCCGGCGGGAAGTAGCAAATGGAAGGGTAGTGATTCCCAAAAACATTAACCGTCAATTCCCTGCAAGGGGAATAGGTAACGGACTGAGTACAAAAATAAATGCCAATATCGGCACATCTGAAGCACACTGCAATTTTCCTGAGGAGCTGGAAAAGATGAAAATTTCCGTTGACTATGGTGCTGATGCAGTGATGGACTTGTCAACCGGCGGTGATCTGCACCAGATACTTAAAAATATTCTGAAAGAATCGCCTGTTATGATTGGCACCGTGCCAATATATGCTGTTGCAACCCGGCTTATGCGTGAGGGCGGGAAAATAGAGCAAATTGATCCGGAGGCCCTTTTCGGGGAAATTGAAGATCAGGCAAAAGCCGGTGTGGATTTTATGACATTGCATTGTGGTGTAACCAGAACGTCGGTATCTTTTCTGGAAAATGATGAAAGAGTATGTGGTATTGTAAGCAGGGGGGGAGCCATCCTGAAGAGATGGATTACCCTGAATGACACTGAAAACCCTCTTTATGAGCATTACAACCGTGTACTGGATATATGTGAACAGTATGATGTTACCATTAGTCTCGGTGACGGTATCCGTCCCGGATGCGGTGCTGATGCAACCGACAGGGGGCAGGTTGCCGAGCTGCTGATAATAGGTCAGCTGGTTGACCGTGCCAGGGAAAGAGGTGTACAGGTTATAGTGGAAGGTCCGGGGCATATGCCTTTTGATCAGATTGAAATGAACATGAAGCTGATGAAAAAGATATGTCATGATGCCCCTTTGTATGTTCTGGGCCCTCTGACGACCGATTCGGCACCCGGTTATGATCATATAACGGGGGCAATAGGAGGGACTGCGGCGGCTGTTTATGGTGCAGATTTTTTGTGTTATGTGACACCGGCAGAACATTTATGTCTTCCCGATGCAAATGATGTGAAACTGGGTGTAATTGCCAGCAGAATTGCTGCACAAAGTGCAGATATCGTCAAAAACACAGGCAATGCCAGAAAAAGGGATTATGCAATTTCAAAGGCAAGGCGTGACCTGGACTGGGAGGCCATTTTTTTAAATGCTATTGATCCTGAAACGGCAAAGGCAAGAAAAGATGCCTCCCAAAGCAGCACAGAAGATTATTGCTCTATGTGCGGCAATTTATGTGCTGTTAAAACCGACAAAGGCCTTGAATTAAAAAAATAATTACATTTCTAGTTTTTCAGCCACCTGTCGAGCCACGAGAAGAACTCCCTCTGCCACATAATGGCATTCTGGGGTTGAAGCACCCAGTGCCCCTCATCGGGAAAGTGTACCAGCTTTGCTGGAATTCCCTTCAGCCTTGCAATATTGAAAGCCTGTATTCCCTGGGCATAAGGGACCCTGTAATCATTCTGGCTTGTATAGATAAGAATGGGTGTATCCCAGTTCTGAACGTATGCATGGGGTGAAAATTCATCGTAACTTATTGGTCTGGGCCTTTCCCAGTAAGCACCCTCAAGATCATGGTTCACGAAAAATGTCTCCTCAGTTGCTCCGTACATGCTTTCAAGATGAAAAACACCATTATGGGAGATGAAAGCCCTGAACCTTCCCTCATGGGTGCCGGCAAGCTGGAACACTGAATAACCGCCAAAACTTGCTCCAACAGCACCGACCCTTTCCCGGTCAATATAAGGCTCATTTTTAAGTTCATCTATTGCAGAAAGATAATCCCGCATTGCCTGCCCTCCCCAGTCGCCCGATATCTGCCTGTTCCATTCCTGTCCGAATGTAGGCAGCCCTCTTCTGTTTGGAGCAACTATTACATAATCATTTGCTGCCATAATCTGAAAATTCCAGCGGTAGGAAAAAAACTGGCTGACCGCACTCTGAGGCCCTCCCTGGCAGTAGAGGAGGGCGGGATATGTTTTGTCAGGATCAAAATCGGGCGGATAAATTACCCAGACCAGCATATCCTTTCCGTCGGTTGTCTTCACCCATCGCTCTGCCACATGACCCATATCAATATTATCGTAAATATGCCGGTTTGTGAATGTAAGCTGCGTTTCCCTGCCGGTAAAAGGATCGATGCTGAAAATCTCGGTTGCTCTTGACATTGACATTTTTTCAACGATCAATCTATTCCCCCTGAGGTTAATGGAGGTAATATTGTGTTTACCATCGGTAATCCGGCTGATATTCCTGGTGGGGACATGAATGCTGAAAACCTGATAGGTTGCGTTTACACCGCTTATGAAGAAGATATTTTCGCTGTCGTCGCTCCATACAAAATCCGAGGCATTTTCTTCAAAGTCCCTGGTCAGGTATCTCTTAACCCCTGTACTTAGGTTATAGACAAAAAGCCTGGCTTTATCCGATTCATAGCCCGGTGTTTCCATGCTCTGCCAAGCCAGAAAATTGCCATCGGGCGAAAATACCGGATATCTGTCATATCCCCTGTTATCTATTGTAATATTTATCGTTTCGCCTGTTTCAAGGTAATAGAGGTAAATATCCGAATCGGTACTCTGGGCAAACTCAGTACGACCCATTTTTTTGCTGGTATAGGCAATTATTTTACCGTCACTGCTCCATGCAATATGAGCCTGATTGTAAAATGGAGGCAGCGGTGAATCATATTTTTCTCCCTCCATAATATCCTGAGGTTCCCCCAGGCTGCCGTTGTCATATGAGGCGACAAATATGTGGCTGTAAGAATAATTATGCCATGAGTCCCAGTGCCTGTACATAAGCTCGTCTTCTATCCTTACATTTATCAGCGGCAGGTCGGGGTACATATCCGATGGAGTTTCATCCAGTTTGACCTGTTTGGTAAAGTAGATATTATCTCCGGCAGGTGAATATTCAAAGCCGGTGATTCCATCCTCTATATCAGATACCTGTCTTATATCCGTCCCCTCAGTGTTCATTTCCCACACCTGAACATCCCCGTTTTTGGCACTCAGGTATCCTATCCTTTCACCGTCCGGGTGCCAGCGTGCATTGAAGTGCCTGCCATCATCCGTTGTCAGGGTTTGTGACTCTGTGGTTTCCAGATCGAGAAGAACTATCTCGGTTTTGCTCATATTGGTATTGTAATCATACCTTGTCAGAGAATAGATAATTTTGCTACCGTCAGGAGAAATACGGGCATTTCCTGTTCTGCCGAATTTCCATAAGATTTCGGGAGTAAGCCGCCCCTCTTCTTTCTCCCGGGCGGTTAGTTCACCTGAAAAGTCAGGTACGGGTTCGTCAGATACTATTTTGCAGGCGCCCATTAAAATAAGGGCCAGCATGGCCGGAAAAACCAATGATTTGTAAATCATAATACTGATTTTAAGGTTTTTTGGGTTGCACGACAGCTTCTTTGATTTTTGCCTCGAGCTCGCCGGAGAGTTCAGGATTGTCAGATATAAGTTGTTTTACTGAATCTCGTCCCTGTCCCAGCCTGGTATCTCCGTAACTGAACCATGACCCGCTTTTTCTGATAATGTTATAATCGACTCCCATATCAATTATCTCGCCGGTGCGGGAGATACCTTCCCCGTACATAATGTCGAATTCGGCTTTTCTGAACGGGGGTGCAATTTTATTTTTTATTATTTTAACCCTTGTCCGGCTCCCCTGAACTTCATCACCTTCTTTTATCTGGCTGATGCGCCTTATATCTACTCTGACAGATGCATAAAATTTAAGGGCATTGCCACCGGTAGTTGTTTCAGGGTTGCCAAACATAACTCCTATTTTCTCCCTGAGCTGATTAATGAAAACACAGCATGTTTTGGTTTTGCTTATGTTGGCAGTCAGCTTCCGGAGGGCCTGAGACATCAGCCTGGCCTGAAGGCCCATTTTGGAATCCCCCATTTCACCTTCGATCTCGGACTTTGGGGTGAGTGCTGCAACCGAATCAATTACGACAATATCGATAGCCCCTGACCGTATCAGATGGTCGGTAATTTCAAGAGCCTGTTCACCATTGTCGGGTTGTGAAATAAGCAGGTTTTCGATATCCACGCCCAGCTTCTCAGCATAAAAACGGTCAAATGCGTGTTCTGCATCAATAAAGGCAGCAATTCCTCCTGCCTTCTGGGCCTCCGCTATGGCGTGTATGGCAAGGGTTGTTTTACCGGAAGATTCCGGTCCGTATATTTCAACCACCCTTCCGCGGGGAAATCCTCCTACACCCAATGCAAGATCAAGTGCGATAGATCCCGATGGAATAGATGCAACATCATCAACAGCCGTGTCACCCATTTTCATAATGGCACCTTTGCCGTATTCCTTATCTATTCTGTCAAGCGTAAGTTGCAAGGCTTTCAGCTTTTCCTTGTTGATCATTTGCGCCTGGTTTTCTTTTTTCTCGTTTTTAGTTTTTTCCATTGATTGATTAATTATTTGTATAATGCCATTATACGTAAAGATAAAAAGATTCCACCGGATAAATCAGCATGGTTTTTAATTTTTTATCAACACAGACCTTGATAAATTGTTTCATCAAAAAAAAGACATATATAATCTTTTGCAGGATGAACAGTTAAGCCGTCCTGATACAAAGGCAATCGCTGATAAATATTGTTTATAAGGTTTTTTCGCGGGATTATGGAATTTATTTTAATTGTCGTAATTTTGAACACTGATTTAGTATATTCTTACAATCCACCAGGGATAGATGAAGTATCTATATATACTGATTATAATTATATTAGTATTGCCGGTTAATTGCCCGTTCTCCCTTAATGCACAGCCTTCAAGGTTTGACGATGATGTCAATAAACTTGAGCAGCAATATGAGGAATATATATCCGGGGCTTTAAGATTTCAGGTAAAAGCCGATTCACTTTCGCGAACAGCCAATCAGAAGCGGATGGAAATCGGGCTTTCTGATGATGCTGCCGGCAGGAGAGAGATAGAAAGTGATATTCTTTACCTTGAGCGGGAATCCCTCAGAGTACAGAAACAGGCAGACAGTCTTTACTCGAAGGCCAGAGCCGTTGAAATCCGGTTAATGGCCGGCCTTAAAGAAAACCACCAGGAAAGTTTAACATCTCCGGAAAATGGTATATCCGGGCAATCATCTGCCAGGGTGAATGATGAAGTTTCTGCCGGCAGCGGCAGTCCCCGATATCCCCGGCATCAAACTGAACCTCTGCAGGAAGAAACTGACCTGTCCGATGAAAAGCCTGAACTCCGGCAGGAACAACCAGGTTCTTCGCAGGAACAACCAGGTTCTTCGCAGGAACAGCCAGGTTCCACTTTTGTTACTCTTGGAGATAAAGATATTAGTTCCATGCTGACCCGTAATGAACTTTCACTTGCAGCAGAGCTTCAGCCGGATTATGAAAGGGCCGGATATTTGATGCGGAGGATATCAGATATGAATAATGAGATGGAAAAATTAAGTGACATTCTTGATTCCAATCCCTCCCGGAGAGAAAGAAGAAGAATGGAAAGCAGGTTGGGTGAGCTGACCGATCAATACTTTGATAAGAAAATGGAGGCAATGCAGATTTATGAAAAGGTTAATGCATTGCGTTTTACTGCCGGGTTAAGATTCCTTGAAGAAACAAGGGAAGGTTTGAGCGATTCGGTTATTATCAGATCGGGATTGGCATATGAGCAAAAGGCAATAGAAAGTTTCAATCAGGCCCGCAAACTTCGCGAAACATCAGTTGATCTGCTTAGTGACAGATATCATGAAGAATTTATGGTAAAAGCCTTTAAACAGGAACTGGAAGCTTTCTATGAGATGAGCAAGGCGCTTGATGTTTATAATACTTCTTTACGGGAATCTGCCCTGGAAGCAGACTTACCTGCAGCCAGAAAAATTGACTTTGGTTTTTCAGTGCTGCCGGAGTCACCTTATTCGGACGATAATCCCATACCTGGCGAGCCGGTATTGCCCGGGGGCATTGTTTACACTATACAACTGGGTATTTACAATGCTTTGATGACACCGGGTTATTTCGGGGGGATTAACCCTGTAATGTCGGAGAGAGAAACCGACAGCCGGTCAGTAAGTTATTTTGCCGGTGTATTCAAAACTTTGTCCGAAGCTGAAAGGGGTTTGATTCAGGTTAATCGTCAGGGATTTAGTGATGCTTTTATTGTTGCATATAACAACGGACAGAAAATTCCTGTTACCAGGGCAAGTCAGATAGAACGCGCCGCAAGGCCTGACGGGGCTATTTCACCGCAGGAAGCAGTTATGCATGCAGAAGCTCCTCCCACTGAAGCTCCTCCTGCGAAAACTCCAGCGATGGAAACTCCTCCTGCGGAAACCCCTTCCGCTGAAGCTTCTCCTGCAGAAACCCCTCCCATTGAAGCTCCTCCCAGTGATGCCCCTTCTGCGGCTGCAAACCCTGAAATTGAGAAGGCAATTATTATTACATACAGAATTCAGCTTGGTGCGTTCAGCAGACCATTGCAGCCGGATATTTCCGGCAGGTGGCAGAGGATTGCCGAAGGTAAAAATATTGAGTATACGTT
The DNA here is from genome assembly GCA_003567115.1 of Bacteroidota bacterium. Lineage (GTDB taxonomy): Bacteria > Bacteroidota > Bacteroidia > Bacteroidales > PUMT01 > PXAP01. Next base: position 2,705 of record PXAP01000059.1, on the reverse strand, counting down.
AAATAATAGAGGATTGTATGTATATTCTACCGGAAATTTTAATAATTTTGAGGAGGCTTTGAGGATAAGGGATCGCTTCAGGAAACAGGAGGTGCCTGATGCATTCATAGTTCCTTACAGGGACGATATGCGCATAAGCATAGAGGAGGTAAATCAGTTAATGCGAAACCAATGAAGAAATTATTTGTTTCCGGGTTAAAACACTCATAAGATGGGAAGCAGAAACAAAATATCCACAAGGCAAAAGCCACGTAATCAAGATAATACGGGTAAGGGTGATATAAATTTTCTGGTATTGCACAACGATGATCATCATACCTTTGAGTATGTCATTAACTGTCTGATGGAAATATGTGGTCATGATTCAGTTCAGGCCGAACAGTGCACCTATCTTGTACATTTCAAAGGAAGTTGCGACGTATTGGCAGGTGAATACAGAGAGTTGCTTCCTTACCGGAAGGCTATGGCCGCTAAAAAACTTAAGGTAACAATAGACTGACTCTATCTTCAAGGCTTAATTGTTCTTTTGAGATGCGCCAGAGGATAAAGAGCCTGAGATAAAAACAGACTGACTCTGTTAAAGAGAACAACGGATATGATTTACAGGAGTTAATAATATGTCACTGATCGCGATCATACTTCTCATAATACTTGGAGTGGTATTGTTATGGGTTGAATTCCTGGTGCTTCCCGGAATAAGCATTGCCGGCATAGCCGGGGTTCTTCTTATTGTAACCGGCATTTATCTTTCCTACAGTCTTCATGGAGTATCTGCAGGAAACTATGTACTGCTCGGATCTGCCGTATTTATGTTTGTCAGTGTTTATTTTTCGCTTAAATCAAAGACCTGGAAGCGAACCATGCTTGAATCGACACTTCAGGGAAAAGTAAACACTTTTGAAGAAAATATTGTTAAACCGGGAGATTCCGGAAAAACGGTTACCCGGCTGGGTCCGATTGGTAAGGTAGAGGTCAATGGCGCTTACTATGATGCCAAATCGACTGATAGTATTATTGATTCAGAAACAGATATAACTGTAGTTAAAGTATTGAGCGATAAACTGATTGTTAAACCAATAAATTAAATTTAATTATGGAAGACATTGGAATTTATATTTTTATTATACTGGCCGCACTGGCAGGTCTTTGGATATTATTGTATTTTATACCCATTGGTCTGTGGTTCTCGGCACTTTTGTCCGGTGTACGTGTTTCCCTGATCCAGCTGGTATTTATGCGCTGGAGAAAGGTACCACCTTCGGTCATCGTCAAGGCAATGATCAATTCAACCAAAGCCGGGCTTTCCCTTTTGCGTGATGATCTTGAGGCCCACTACCTGGCGGGCGGTAATGTAATAAATGTAGTTAATGCCCTTATTTCCGCCGATAAGGCGAATATTCCCCTTGATTTTAAATCGGCCACAGCAATAGACCTTGCCGGACGGGATGTATTCCAGGCAGTACAGATGTCGGTTAATCCCAAGGTAATTGATACACCCCCTGTGGCTGCCGTTGCCAAGGATGGTATCCAGCTTATTGCAAAAGCCAGGGTTACCGTTCGTGCCAATATCAAACAGCTTGTTGGTGGTGCGGGAGAGGAAACTGTTCTTGCCAGGGTAGGTGAAGGTGTTGTATCATCAATTGGTTCGGCTGCATCGCATAAAGCAGTGCTTGAAAATCCTGATTCCATATCCAAGGTTGTGCTTTCAAAAGGGCTTGACGCCGGAACGGCATTTGAGATACTCTCGATTGACATTGCAGATATTGACATAGGTAAAAATATTGGTGCCGTACTGCAGATGGACCAGGCAAATGCCGACAAGAATATTGCCCAGGCCAAGGCTGAGGAACGCAGGGCCATGGCTGTTGCACTTGAGCAGGAGAACAAGGCTCTTGCCCAGGAGATGCGTGCCAAGGTAATTGAGGCTGAGGCCGAAGTACCCAAAGCTATGTCGGAAGCTTTCAGGGCAGGAAACCTGGGGGTAATGGATTATATGAAAGTGAAAAATATAGAAGCTGATACCGGTATGCGCGATTCGATTTCAAAATCGCCCGATTCAGGTTCTGATAAAAAGGAATAATTAAATAATTAAATATCAGACTTAAAGGTAGAGCACCGTGTGTTTTGCCTGTATTGCTCAACTTAAAAGACGTGAGGATCTCCCTCACGTCTTTTGTTCTGGATGGCTGGTATGAACATATCAGCCAGCTGCTGTTTTTAAAAAACTCTGTTAAAGGAGGAGTATTCTCTTTTTTATTATGGCATTATGGCTGTATTTTTGTATATTGCATATAATATATAGCCTGATAGATTCATAAACTTAGCCTGATTAATTCATGAACTTAAAGATTTCCCTGAGCCTTTGTACTTTTTGGAAATAGAAATATTTCGCTACAAAGATACCAGGGTGCTGATATTCATCAGTATGAAAATATTTATGAATTAATAAACTTAGAAGCATCCTTGACCTTTGAAATATTAAGGTAAAAATTTTTTAATCGCAAAGATATCAGGGCGTTTATTTCCGCAAGGATGCAAATATTTACGAATTAATGAGGAGATTTTTTGGATAAAATAAGTTATATAGTTGTCTGTTGTTCTTGAACACAAGGAAAAGTTGTTTATATTATAAAGAAGTCTAATGCTGCAGGAGTGATACTTCTACAATGCCATTTTCTCGACGCCCAAAGACTCTCATCGTCTAT
>PXAP01000166.1 GCA_003567115.1 Bacteroidota bacterium | reverse complement strand
CTTCATACTAAAATGAATATTCCTTTGATGTGAACGCCATTGACAATGTTGTAATATCAACAGATGGCGTGAATGGATTTATAAGAAATCCGAATCCTGGTACATATAACAAAATTTACAAGGCGTCAAAAAAATTGGAAAACAGTATTAATGAAAATTTAATGAATTTTATTCCGGCAAGGGATAATTTAGAAAAAATATGGCAATGTGTATCTTCGGGACCATTAAGCCCATCCGATGTTTCGGAAATAATAGAGTTGATCCTGGAGCATAAAATCCCTGTATCCATCCGGGCAACTACACCCTGATTTTTCAATCAGTATTTTGAAAGTCTAATTTTAATTTATCATTCTGTTTTGACCATCCTTATCACCTCAGGAGGCCTGCCGGGTGTTAAGAGCCGGCAGAAATAGATGCCGGGAGGCAGGGAACTGCCGTCAAACAGAACCACGTGGAGTCCTTCATCCCTGAATGCGTTTAAAGGAGCAGCCAGAATCCTGCCCGGTACAGAGCTTATCTCCAGTGTAACTTCAGAAGCAGAGGCAAGACGGAAAGGGATTGAAGTAAAATGGCTGAAAGGATTGGGGAAGTTTTGCATAAGAGTGTTCTCATTTGCCTGTTGGTAAAGGCTTTCTTCCACATTCACAGTGCCGGCATAAACCAGTTGCCCCTCCCCGGCCCTTTCGCCCAGCGTAATGCTGTTACTCACTGTAAGCCTGTTAAGGGCAATGGTAAAAACATCATTCCACCGCTCATCAATTACCAGCTCGAAACCCGCCAGTTTCCTGCTCAGCACATCGTCGCCCCTGCCCCTGAAGGCAAAAGCCGCCTCAAAGATATTGCTGTCCGCCATGACAAAAGAGATCAATCCGTCACCGTCCGCCTCCCCTGCAAACTCCTGAACAACGTTTCTCACCTCCCACATATCCGCAGGTATTCCCTTCAGTTCAACACTGAATGCAACACCACGCAGGGCAGTTTCCCTTTCTGTCATCACGATTATCTGTTTCACCCTGTCATCATCTTCAAGAGGATCAATAATAAGTTCAGAGAGAGGTTCAGTACTCTCTTTTTTGGTATGATCTGTTGTTTTACCGAAATGAAGCCCTACCATCATCAGGTCCCTGTGATCGACTATCCCGTCGCCATTGGTATCGGCAAACGTAGCCTCAGCAGGTATCCACTGTTCAATGGTCCGGGGAATGAAATCTACGCTCTCCCATACGGCCGGTGGACCGCTGCTTAGCCACCATGCACCCAAAGGCAGTACATCATCGGCATTCACCACCCCGTCATTATTGGCATCACCGGGGAACACGGTAACAAATTGAGGATCCGGATTTATCCCGCTTATCAGTATATCATCAATACGGCTTGTTCCGGCAGCACCAATAATGCCATCGCCGATGCTGACATCGGAGGTCATTACCCAGCGCAGTAATACCCTATCCCTGTTTTCCAGTATCCCCGGCAGAGGCAGACGATCAACCCTTCCGCTGCTCCAGTTGTTTCCGAGAACTATACCGTCACCCTCTGTCATATGCCATTCCGTACCATCGAGGCTGTATTCCAGGGCAAAGTCGCGGGGACCCGTATTTGAGCCCCCCTGCCGGGAGGACAACTCAAGAGAGACAAATCCCGCCGTTGAAATTTCCACCATCCAGTAACCGGAACCGTCAGCCCACTCATCCCATCCCCTCGAATTGGCAGCCTGTCCGCTGACACCGGCAACAAAACCATGCAATGAAGCACCTTCAAGAACAACGGCGGCATCCCTGTTTTCCGGAACGGCAAGAGAAGGCAGTAAAGACTCATTGTCGAAATCCCATTTTGCCAGTGCATATCTGAAAGGAGGCCGTGCCATTATTTCCAGCAGGGCACCCGGGCTTTCATTCTCATGCCACACACCGTTTATTCCCCCGAAAACAAAGTCCCCCCCATCCAGCGACGACCTCAGCACTATGAACCATTCGCCCGGCGGTCTCATAAAAGCAATCTCGGCCGAAAAACGGAGATAATAATCTTCATCACTGCCTTCAAAATCCATATCGGTCCACACTGCTTCGTCCCACTCCACCGGATCGGTATCAACACCGCTCACTCCCACCTGACAAAGCATATTTACAACATCAGTAATTCCCGATGCAAAGATCACTCCCTCAACAGAAAAAAGCTCACCCTCGTCTGTTTCACTTACGGCAGGCAGCTGCAGGCGAATGTCGGCAATGCTCGCGGCAATATCAACATAAAGAGGAGAGACAGATCCCGCAGGCACCTCTTCTCCGGCAGAGTTATGGATCAGCATTTCAGAAATGACCAGCTCCGTTATTCCAGCGAAAGCGTAAGTTTTTACCCTGAAGGAGAGCACCATAAAATCACCGGCTGCATCCCCGGGAAGCGGTTCTTTCCTTGTAACCGATGCGCCTGTCTTTCCGGCATCAAGCTCCCCGGCAAAAACCAGCCCCCCCTCACTCAGACCCACGGCTGTCACCCCCGTAAACTCAAGCATATCATGATCAAAGGATATTTCCGCGGAAGCAGAAAAAAAATCTATTGCATCTTCCACTGAAAGAGTGACATTAATGATCTCTCCCGCTGCAGGCTGTGAATCCGATAACACGGCCGATACCTGTATCTGACCGGCGGCGGACCGGTTAACAGCAATGGCCAGGAGCAGAAAAATGATCCTGCACACGATTGGTATAATTCCTTTTCTCAGCATTGACATATTTGCTTTTATCAGGATTGGCATAATTGCTTTTATCAGCATTGACATATTTGCTTTTCTCAGCATTGACATATTTGCTTTTATCAGGATTGGCATAATTGATTTTATCAGAATTGACATAATTGATTTTATCAGCATTGGTATTTATATTAAACTCTCTTATATGTTTTCATTCACCAGCTATCAGAGTTGGTAATTTCATCCTAATAAAACAGGTTAATCAAGTTAATATTCAATTAATTATGTTTAGCAGGTAATTCATGTTCAGTATTTCAAATGGATGGATCCCCCTGTTTTATTTATTGTAT
>PXAP01000237.1 GCA_003567115.1 Bacteroidota bacterium | reverse complement strand
CAGCGGTTCGAAATTCTCTTTGAAAGATGCCCATGCGGTATTGAACACCTCAGCAAAATCCCTGACAAATTTATCAGTATTTTTCCACTCAAAATGCCTGAAACTGTAGCCCGGTTTTTTTGCCACCCATTCCGCTATCTTCAGAAACCTGGGGGGGAGTTCCTTTTTCAGATCCAGATGAAAGCCTTCCTGTTTATAGTATGTCTGAAAGCCGTATGACTCAAAAAGCTCCTGGTAGTACCTGTGGTTATAGGCAACTTCATATGAGGGGTGCGTGAAACCATCAACCAGCAGTCCCCAGTACTTGTCAGTCTCGCCAAAATTCACGGGGCCGTCCATGGCCTCCATCCCTCTCTCTTTCAGCCATTCACGGGCAGTATCGAAGAGGAGGGAGGCTGCTTCTTTGTCGTTTACACACTCGAAAAAACCCATTCCCCCGGTAGGCTGGTCCTGCCTGAATGCAGTGTTACGGTCGATAAAAGCAGCCACCCTTCCTAAAAGGCGGTCATTCCCGTCATAAAGAAGCCACCGGGTAGCTTCTCCATGATTGAAATAGACATTCTTATCCGGATCGAAAATGGATTCGATTTCTTTTTCCAGCGGGCAGACCCACGTCGGGTCATTTTTGTATATAATCCGCGCTACATGGTGAAAGGCTTTTTTTGTCCGGCTGTTATTGACCTCCTTGATATGCATCTGGTTATATTTTGTGGTTATGCTTTATTATCCGGGAATCAGGAAAGATTGTATATCCGGTTACCGGCCATTATAGTTCCGGTCAGGGATGTTTTCCATAAATCTCTTCAAGTAACCTGCTGTATTTTGACTCAATGACTTTCCTTTTAAGTTTAAGGCTGGCGGACAATTCTCCGGTCGCCGGCGACCATTCATCCGTCACCATACGAAAACGCATAATCCTCTCCGGTTCGGACAGCGATCTGTTCATACCGGCTATCTCCTGGTTAATGGCTTCTTTCACCTCCTTTAATCTGACAAGTTCCCCGGGACCCTGTCCGGTAAAGAGATTCCCCGATTCGCACCACTCTTTAAGGTATTTTAAGTCAGGCAGTACCAGTGCAGTTGCAAATTTCTGGCGCTCACCCACCACCATTGCCTGATCGATGAAGGCCGATTCCTTCAGCCTGTTCTCAATGGGCTGAGGGGCAACAAATTTTCCGTTAGAAAGCTTGAATATCTCCTTTTTCCTGTCAGTAACATTAAGGAATTTTCCCTCCACCCAGTTACCAACATCCCCTGTGTGAAACCATCCATTGTTATCGATGACCGATCTGGTAAGTTCTTCATCCTTATAGTATCCTATCATTAAATTGTCCCCACGTGTAAGGATCTCCCCGTCGTCATCTATTTTTACCTCAACACTCTCAATAAGTGCGCCCACCGTTCCAAGTTTGCACAGAGGTTTTTCCTGCCTGTTAATGGTTATGATAGGTGATGTTTCTGTCAGGCCGTACATATTTAGTATCTTTATTCCTGCCGCCCAGAATATCCTTTCCAGCCTGGGATGGAGACTGGCTCCACCGCAACCCACAATACGTGCACATCCTCCAAGTGCTTCCCTCCATTTGCTGAAGATCAGCTTGTCGGCTATTTTTAGCTTACGTTCATAAAACCAGCCATTTTCCCCGAAAGGTTTATACCGGAGTCCGAGTCTTACCGCCCAGAAAAAGAGAGACCTCTTAATCCCTTTCAGGCTTCTGCCTTTGGCCATAACATTGTCATAAACCTTTTCAAGGATCCGGGGTACGGCATCAAAACCTGTGGCCTTTATCTCCTTCAAATTGGCGGCAATCGTACCCATGCTCTCAGCATAATAGATGCAGGCTCCGGAGTACTGGGTCTGGTAATTCCCCAGTCTTCCGCCCACATGACACAGGGGCAGGATATTGAGATACCGGTCGTCCGGACCGAGTTTGAATACCTGTGCTGCAGCAAGGAAGTTACTCACAAGGTTACGGTGTGAAAGCAGGACTCCCTTTGAAGTGCCGGTTGTACCGGAAGTATAGATAAGGGCTGCAGGATCGGCAGGTGTTACCTCGTTTTTTATCTTTTCGACGATTTCCGGAGTTCCGGGACTGCAATTTTTTCCCTTCTCAATAATTTCCAGCCAGTGCGATGAATGGTCTGTTTTATTGAAGGTGAAAACATATTCCACCTTACCTGCCAGGTCACAGACCGGTTTGATTGTGTCATACAGTTTGCTGTCGGAAATTAATACCATCCTTGTATCCGAATGATCGATGATGTATTTGTATTCAGCAGGGTTCATGGAGGTATATACAGGGACATGGATAATCCCTGCCATCGCCATTCCCATATCTGCAAAGTTCCATTCGGGACGGTTGTTTGTGATGGTGGCGATCTTATCTCCCTTCCTGAAACCAAGTTCCAGCAGTCCATAAGCAAACCAGCGGGAATAGTCATTGTATTCCCGTGCGCTGTACTTTATCCATTTTCCATCTGATTTTGCAGCAAAAGCGTCTGCATCAGGAAAAAGGGCAAGATACCTGTCAATGAGATCAAAGGTTCGTGTCGGTTCCATAATGGTAAAAATTAATTATCCGGTTATCCAATCAAATATACATTAAATTTTTTCAGCCAAAATTACACACAGATGGATGAAAAAATTTAATGGGAAAGCGAAGCGGTTCCTACTGTAAGTCAATTATACATCTAAACTATATTGCAAAAGGAGTTTTTAATAGCATGTATAATCGAACAAAGGTCAAAATTTTGTATTTTTTGAAACAAAATTTTGGCTTCTTTTTTACAGGAGAAATATAGATTATTATTTTTATACGGAATACAACAGGACGGAAATAAAGACCCGGGGAGCTGTAAATTGGTGGAATTTGTTCTGTCAGTTTCTTTTAACAGATAATTGCGGGGTTAGATCAGGTGGTTATGAACAGGAAGGATTGCTATTTTCATCCTAATAAAACAGGTTAATCAAGTTAATATTCAATTAATTATGTTTAGCAGGTAATTCATGTTCAGTATTTCAAATGGATGGATCCCCCTGTTTTATTTATT
>PXAP01000090.1 GCA_003567115.1 Bacteroidota bacterium | reverse complement strand
GGAGTAAATTATCCCGATGATGAAATTGTGAACAGGCTCAGGGGACTGGGTGGCACCCAGGTCACAGTAGGTGTTAAACGGCAGTTTATATCCGGAGTGATGGAATTTGAAATAACCCGCGACCGTATTCCTCTTTACAGCGTGGATGTAGCATATATGATAAATGATGATACAGGGTACATCAAAATAAGCCAGTTTTCCAGGACAACCTTCCGTGAATATATGGAGGCAGCAGGGAAGCTGAACTCTATGGGAATGGAGAAGCTGATACTGGATCTTCGCGGTAACGGGGGAGGGTATATGGATGCCGCCACACAGATTGCCGATCAGTTCCTGGATGAAGGCAGTCTCATAGTTTATACCGAAGGAAAGGCAAATCCACGTGCTGATGTTTATGCAACTGAACAGGGCATTAACCTGGACACTGAATTACTGGTAATAATCGATGAGTGGAGTGCATCGGCAAGCGAAATCCTTGCCGGGGCAATCCAGGACAATGACAGGGGAATGGTGGTTGGCCGCCGCTCTTTTGGTAAAGGGCTCGTCCAGTCCCAGACCATGTTTTCAGATGGTTCGGCTCTCAGGCTTACGGTTGCGCGCTATTATACACCAACGGGAAGGAGCATACAAAAACCTTATGCTACGGATACCGATGAATATTTCAGCGATATGGAGAAGCGTTTCCTTACCGGGGAACTGGATGTTGCCGATAGTATAAAATTTGATGATTCACTGAAATTCACAACGCCCGGCGGCAATATTGTATATGGAGGGGGCGGCATCATGCCCGATGTGTTTATACCCCGTGATACCACCGGCCTGAACGATTATTACCGCCAGATAACAAGAGGCGGACTGATTTACAGGTTTGCTTTTGATTATGCCGACCGAAACAGATCTTCACTCTCTGCCCATGATAATGCATCGGATATCAGCCAGGTTTTGAACAGGCAGGATCTGATCAGCCAGTTTGTGGGTTTTGCCGCAAGGGAAGGTGTAGAAAGAAACAGGGAGCAAATAGAGGAATCGCACGATATAATACACACTCAGATCAAAGCCTATATTGCCCGGAATATAATCGACAATGAAGGGTATTATCCCATTATCAAAGATATAGATGAAACCCTGCAACAATCGATAACCCTTATTAGTGAGGGAACCCGTCATCAGCTGTCGCAAAGGGAATAAACAATGTTTTTGCCTCTGCTCACGGTGCTTCTGTATATTATAATGCCTGACATATTTTCCGGGTCATATACTGAAAGTTTATTATCCGAATTATCATTACCTTTATTTATGTATAATAATTTTCTGTTTTTTTAAGCACCTTTTTTAAACCTTTTCTGTTTCATCCGGTCAAACAGACAGAAACAAACAGAAATCAATTTGCTTAATTAAAAATTATGGTTATGAACACAAGAAGAATTAAAACAGTTTTACTGCTGGCTGCTGTCATGCTGATGGCAAACGGTGTTGATGCCCTTGCCCAGAGGGGTCGGGGAATGCCCAGGATGGGAGGTATGGAGCAGATATGTCCCAATATACCAAACCTTACCGAAGAGCAGAGATCTCAGATCACGGAACTTCGCACGGAGCATCTGAGCGAGATGCAGTCATACAGGGATCAGATAGATGTTAACAGGGCGCAGTACAGGTCACTCATGAGGGGTGAGAGAAATTTGGATGCTATCAATGCCAATATTGATGAACGTGCAAATATCCGCAGCCAGATGGAGAAAAAGCAGGCAGAACATCATCAGGCTATTCGGGAATTGCTTACAGAAGAACAAAGGGTATGGTTTGATGCAGTACCCAGGGCCGTTATGGGCGCCGGAGCAGGAATGCGTCAAATGGCACCTTATGGAGGCCGTGGAGCCGGAATGAGGGCCGCTCCCGGTCGTGGCAGAACGTTGCAGGCTGCACCCTACCGCGGACGTGGAGCTTATTGTCCCTGGGGCGGCAGGAGATTTTAATCCCGGCCAGTTAAGCTTTCATCTTCGCTGGTAATAAATCCGATGGTTTCAGAAGAGGGTTTTAATCACCCGCCATGTAAGTTTGAAAAAGCACAAAAAAGACTGTTCCCGTTTAAAGGGAATGGTCTTTTTTGGTATGCAAGGGATAGTTTTTCCGTTTAAAAACCGGAGAATTCCAAAAGTGCTTTTTTCCGCCTGCGCAGCAACATTCTCTTAATTACTTATAGAGCTTAATATTTTTATATCTATTTAACTACAACCTTTTTTCCCCTGGTTTCGTCTATTTTATATAACTTTTATATAACATCTATTTAAAATTATTCCTTTAGGGACTGTATTGCCTTTAATTAAGGACTATTTTTGAGACATTCTTTATGAGGCTGCATTGCCCGGGTTTTAGGGACTATCATATAATACCTTGATTAATTAACTGGTTTTCAGACATAATTAATAATGGCACAAAAAAAAGCACTGTTATCATTTATGGCAATATGATGCCCGCATTATCGGCGACTGTTTGCAGAATAGATGTAAGACAGGCATGTTATTAATTACCAGAATGCAGGGTATATTTAAATTGAAAATAGAGCTTAATAAATTTTATTGATATAGTGCATTGTTTAACTTAATTCAGATGAGACTGAAAAAGAATATTGCAGTAAGTGAATCCGGTTTTGTTTTTGACCCCACTACCGGCGATTCATTTTCCCTGAACCGGATCGGGCTTGAGATAATTGAAATGCTTAAGCAGGGGAAACCCGATGGTGAGATTCTATCCGAATTACTCCAAAAATATGATATCGATAAGGGCAGCCTCGATAAATACTATCATGATTTTATTGCCATGCTGCAATATTACCAGCTAATAGACAGCAATGGAGAAAATTAAGGTCACCGTGGCTGTAACCGGCCTTAACAACACCGACAGCCCGGGGCCGGGTGTTCCCGTTATAAGGGCTCTAAGGGATTCGGAGTTTTTTGATGTGTATATCATCGGACTGGCATATGAGAATCTGGAGCCCGGAGTCTATATGCCCGGCATTGCGGATAAGATATATATGATCCCTTACCCTTCAGAGGG
>PXAP01000334.1 GCA_003567115.1 Bacteroidota bacterium | reverse complement strand
AATTCCAAATGTTGTCTGAGGGCATATTGTCTTTAAGGAAACATATATATCCGACTTATTAATATAAATATCTACAAACCACAAAATTTATCATTATGAAAAGAATAACTTATTTTTTCGGATTTTTAATCCTCACCTGCTTCATGGTTTTTGGTTTTTTATCATGCGAGGTTCCCAGGGAGGATAAGTTTATCGGTATACAGCTGTGGTCGGTTCGCGGTGATATGAATGCCGATCCGGAAGGAACTCTTCAGGCACTTGGAGAAATGGGATACAGTTTTGTAGAGGCTGCCGGTTACAGCGACGGGATGTTCTATAATATGGAGCCTCAGGCTTTCACTTCGCTTGTTCAGGAAAGCGGTATGGAGTTTATTGCTTCTCATGTCGGTCAGGATCTTCCCACGGAAGATAATTACGACGAGATAATGCAATGGTGGGAAACAGCTATTGATGCCCATGTCAGTGCCGGAGCCACCTATGTTATACAGCCTTACATGCCCCGTTCGGCTTTTGAAAACCTTGAAGTTCTGCAGGAGTGGGCAGATTATTTCAATACCCTGGGCGAAATGTGCAGGGAAAGAGGTGCAATGTTCGGATTTCACAATCATGCAATTGAATTTACAGAGGTTGAAGGAGTGGTTGCATACGATTATCTGCTGGAAAATACTGATCCCGAACTGGTTTTTTTCCAGCTTGATATATACTGGATAGTGGAAGGAGGCGAAGATCCTGTTGATTATTTCCGCAGGTATCCCGGCCGTTTTCTGATGTTCCACATAAAGGACCACCAGGAAGTTGGTGCAAGCGGAGAGATTGATTTCAGGCCTGTTTATGAACATGCTGACCTGGCCGGTATGAGATATCATATTGTCGAGGTAGAGGATTATAACTATGAACCGTTGGAGAGTGTCAGAATCAGCCTGGAATTCCTGCTTGATGCGGACTATGTTGAAGCTGATTACAGATAGAGGTTAAAAGCCGGTGTTAAATATATACACAGGTTAAAAACCGGGCATGATGAATGACTTCATGCCCGGTTTTTTAGGATGGGGGAGTGATTCCCTGCCTGCTTTATTCTTTCTTCTCATTTATCTGTTGATCCTGTTTAATTTTGTTAATAACGGTGTTGCTGAAAGGATGTATTCAGATAATTTTATTGAAGTCAGTGAGATTTTTATTTCACAGATATTGAATCCCGCAATGCTGTTAATAAGGGGAATATATCTTAATTCAGGATCAATATACCTGTAAACGGGAACATATTTATTTGCATCTGTGCTTTTTTATTTGTATGTTTGTTGTGCAGGAATTAATTGATTATGATGCTCGTCCGTGCTACAGCACTACCTTTCTGACCCGTGAAAACCTGCCTCTGATTTTTATCGGTAATATAAAAAATAACATAATTATGCTCAATTATAAAGTTTTCGATTCAACTGATTCTATTTCCGATAAGGAAAGGTTGGAAACCATAAACTTTCTTCATACGCATCTTGACCGGTTCAGGGACACCAAAGAAGCTATTGGCAAAGCTATAGCCTATGCTCTGGGTGAATTCCCCGGTTCCGGAGGCTTTGTTTTGCATGGTAAAAAGGATGATGAACTTGCCGGTGTTGTGGTAATGAACAAAACAGGTATGGAGGGATATATTCCCGAAAATATTCTTGTTTATATTGCCGTGGATAACAGATTCAGAGGCAAAGGTTACGGCAGGGAACTTATGGAGAAAGCCATAGATCTTGCTGAGGGAAGTGTTAAGCTGCATGTTGAGCATGATAATCCTGCAAGATTCCTTTACCAGAAACTTGGGTTTACAAACAAGTATATGGAAATGAGGCTTATTAAAAAATAGCTGTTAAAACAATCTTTTCCCGCAGTTTATGGGCATAATGCCGGATAGTCGGTCCCTGATTAATCTCAGAAAGGAATTACATAAATTTCCCGAATTATCCGGCAGTGAAGAGATGACTTCCCGCAGGATTTATGAATTTCTCGGCAAACTCGGACCTGACCGGCTCATATCTGATATTGGAGGTACGGGAGTGGCTGCAGGGTTCGGATCGGCAAATTCAGGTCGTCGGGTGATGGTTCGCGCAGAACTTGATGGCTTGCCTGTAAGCGAGTCAAATGATTTTGATTACAAGTCGGTCCGCGATGGAGTTTCTCATGCATGCGGACATGACGGACATATGGTCATTGCCCTGGGGGTTGCTCAGTATTTTGCATCGGAAAGACCCGGACGCGGAGAATTAATTGTTCTTTTTCAGCCATCGGAAGAAAACGGGAAGGGAGCCCGAAAAGTTATAAATGATCCGGCTTTCAGCTCCCTGCAACCCGATTATGTACTTGCTCTGCATAATCTTCCGGGTTTTGACCAAAATGAGCTTATTTTACGAAATGGAGTTTTTTCCATGGCTTCGGTTGGTATGATAATTGACCTGAAAGGAAAAACCTCTCATGCTGCCGAACCTGAAAACGGCATCAGTCCATCGAATGCTGTATCAATAATATTGAGGGAGTTGCCGCTACTGGCAGAAAGGGATGAATTCAGCCATTTCACCCAGGCAACAATAATCCATGCCAAAATGGGAGAGGTGGCTTTTGGCACAAGCCCCGGTCAGGCTGTTATAATGGCCACCCTGAGGGCATACGACGACGGGGAAATGAAAAAGCTGATCAGTATGGCCGACAGAATGGCGCGGGATATTGCCTTCCAGGAAAGACTTGATATATCAGTTCACTGGACAGAGGAATTTCCTGCCACAGTAAATGATAAATTTCTAAACCGGCTTACATGTAAATCAGGGAGCAGCTTTGGCTGCAAAATACGATATATCGAAAATGCTTTTAGGTGGTCGGAGGATTTTGGCTGGTTTACCGGAAAATACAGGGGATTGCTGTTCGGGATCGGAGCCGGGAAGGGACATCCGGAGTTGCATAACCCGGATTATGATTTTCCTGATGATATAATTGAAACCGGAATTAATGTGCTTTGTAAAGCATCCGGGGAGCTTTTAAATTTATGAATTATGACCGGCAGTACATCGGTAATTGAAATAAGCGAAAAAGCTATAATTGACAATATCGGGTTTTTGCAGAAACAATTTGGTGAAAATGTGCTTATTTCTTCGGTAGTGAAGGCAAATGCCTATGGACATGGAATGCAATCTTTTGTTCCAATAGCTGAAAAGGCAGGCATTGATCATTTTTCAGTATTCAGTGCATGTGAGGCCAGGGAACTGGCAAAAATAAAGAGGCCGGGAACACGGATCATGATTATGGGATGGATGGATGACCATGATTTAACCTGGGCCATTAATAACCGGGTGGAGTTTTTTGGGTTTGACACCGAACGTTTGAAAAAGATATTATCCATAACAGAAACTGCACGAAATCCGGCAATGATACATATCGAGATGGAAACAGGTATGAACCGGACGGGAATGACATTCCCCTATCTGAAAAAAGCTGCGGAAATCATTCTGAAATATCGATCATCTTTTATCCTGAAAGGGCTTTGTACCCATCTTGCCGGTGCGGAAAGTATTGCAAATCATGTCAGGATACAAAAGCAAATCAGCAGATTTCAAAGGCTTTGTAAATGGTTTAAAGAGCGGGATCTTGTTCCCGGGTACAGACATGTGGCGTCTTCGGCTGCAGCCATGACCTATCCGGGTGCAAGATTTGACATGGTACGTATGGGAATACTGCAGTATGGTTACTGGCCGAGTAAAGAGACTTTTATACATTATATAGGAAAAAAGAAAGTAAAGCAGGATCCCCTTAACAGGGTAATAAGCTGGAAAAGCCGGATTATGACCCTGAAAAAGGTAAAAAGAGGTGAATTTATCAGCTACGGGACCATGTTTCTTGCTCAGGAAGACAAAAAAATTGCAGTGATACCCGTTGGCTATTCACACGGTTATAACCGTTCACTCAGCAATCAGGGCCGGATACTGATAAATGGTCAGCGTGTGGGGGTCATCGGCCTGGTCAATATGAATATGCTGATTGCAGATGTAACAAAATTGCAAAGTGTTAAAACCGGGGATGAGGTTGTGCTTATAGGCAGCCAGGGTGATCTGACTATTTCAGTTGCCTCATTCAGTGAATTCAGTGATCAGCTTAATTATGAATTATTAACCCGATTACCCGGGAAAATACCCAGAATGGTAGTCAATTAATTTATTGCAAGATGGCATTTATGGAAATGCATAAGGAGAAGCTGAAACATAACTATGATTTTTTAAATGGCCTTTTTCAGGATAATAATATAGATTGGGGAATCGTTACAAAGTTGTTATGTGGAAACAGAACCTACCTGAAGGAGGTAATTGATCTCGGAATAAGGCAGGTTTGTGATTCAAGGGTAAGCAACCTGAAGGTAATAAAAAGTATTGATCCCGGTATTGAAACTGTATATATAAAGCCGCCGGCTAAAAGGGCTTTGCGTTCTGTGGTAAAATATGCTGATATTAGTCTTAATACTGAATTGTATACGATTAAGTTGCTGAATGAAGAGGCGGTTAAACAAAACCGCATACACAAGGTTATCATAATGATAGAAATGGGTGATTTGCGGGAAGGTGTATTGGGTGATAATCTGATAGAATTCTATGGCCGGATATTTAATCTTTCCAATATAGAGGTTATAGGCATTGGTACGAACCTGAACTGTTTGTACGGCATAATGCCCAGTCAGGATAAGCTTATACAACTCGGACTTTATAAGCAGTTGATCGAAAATAAATTCAACAGAAAGATTCCTTATGTTTCGGGAGGATCTTCTGTTACCATACCACTTCTGGTCAAGGGAATATTACCTTCCTGCGTAGATCATTTCCGGGTGGGGGAGAGTTTGTTTTTCGGCAAGGATCTTTTTACCGGCAAAATCATAAAAGGCATGAAAAATGCTATTTTCAAACTTCATGCCGAAATAATTGAGTTGACCCAAAAGCCTGTTGTACCCACTGGTGAAATTGGCACCAATGTTGCAGGTGAAAAGCCTGAGTTTGATGAAAAGGATCTGGGCAGGACAACATACCGCGCAATTCTTGATATCGGACTGCTTGATATTGACATTGACAATATGGAGCTGGCAGATAAAAAAGTGAAAATCTCCGGGGTCAGTTCAGATATGATTGTTGTTGATCTGGGAACCAGAAAGCCAAAATACAAGGTGGGAGATCTTGTTGAATTCAAACTTAATTACATTGGGTCATTGCATATAATGAATTCAAACTACATAGATAAAAAAGTTGTATAATAAAATACAATAAAAAAATGCATGAACAAAACAACGATGATGTTGTTGAATCATTGACCGGTAAAAGGTCAAAGGAGATATTAAATGATAAGGTGAAGATGGACATAATTGAGATGCTCAGGAGGAAGGGTCCATCTCCGTTTGGCGACATTATACGCGAATTAAAAATATCTCAGCAGGAGGGCACCAGTCATATTCTTGAACTTAAATTAGTGGGCCTAATAGATAAATCGGCCGATCCTCCAAATTACAATATTAATCCTGATCGTTATCAAATTTTGATGAGATACAAGAAAAGGTGAATTTTAACGTTACAAATAACGAAAAAGCATAAACAATAATATATAATGAACAATATATGAGACAGTTAAAAATAACAAAATCAATTACCAACCGTGATTCCAATTCTATTGAAAAATATTTGCAGGAAATAGGAAAGGAAGATCTGATATCCCCTGAAATGGAGGTGGAACTGGCACAGCGTATTAAGAAAGGAGATGAGGAAGCACTTGAAAAAATGGTCAGGGCCAATCTGCGTTTTGTCGTATCAGTGGCCAAGCAGTACCAGTTTCAGGGCCTTAGTCTGCCCGACCTTATCAATGAAGGCAACCTGGGCCTGATAAAGGCAGCAACAAAATTTGATGAAACCAAGGGGTTTAAATTTATATCATATGCTGTTTGGTGGATACGTCAGTCGATATTGCAGGCGATATCCGAGCAGGCAAGGGTAGTCAGGTTACCCCTGAACCAGGTCGGCTCTTTGGGTAAAATACATAAGATAAGCTCCCGTTTTGAGCAGGAGAATGAACGGGACCCCTCTGCCGAAGAACTTGCCGAGAAGCTGGAAATGTCGAAAGAAAAGGTAGCCGGGACACTAAAACTTAACGGGCGCCCAATGTCGTTCGATGCTCCTTTCGTTGAAGGCGAGGACAACAGTCTGCTTGATGTAATGGAGAATAAGGACTCTCCCATTGCCGATTCCGAGCTGATGAATGATTCCCTCCGGAAGGAAATAGCACGTACCCTCAGCATATTATCTGAAAAAGAACGAAATGTTCTTGAATGCTATTTTGGCCTTGGCAGGCAGGAGATGTCGCTTGAAGCCATTGGAGAAGAACTCGGGCTGACCAAGGAGCGGACCAGGCAGATCAAGGAAAAAGCCCTCAGGCGTCTTCGGCATAAATCCAAAAATAAATTGCTCAGAATGTATCTGGGTTAACAGGAATAATATTTAAAATCAGCCTAACCTTTTACAACCGCCATAGGCTCAAGTTCGGTAACAATATCGATGAGATCGGACTGAAGCTTCATTATCATGCTTATATCCTTGTATGATCCTGAAGCTTCATCAAGGTCTTTTTGACTGTAAACGCTGTGAAGAATACCCTTTTCTTCAAGTATCCGTCTCTCTTCTTTAAGGTTAAGCGATTTCCGTGCTGCTTTCCTTCCCATAACCCGCCCGGCACCATGGGAGCAGCTCTGAAAACTTTCGGGATTTCCTTTACCTTTTGTTATGTAGCTGTTGCTTCCCTGTGACCCCGGTATTATACCCGCCTCATCCTTTTTTGCAGATGTTGCTCCCTTACGGTGTATAACCAGATTTTCTCCGAAATGCTTTTCCTGTCTTGCATAATTGTGAGCTATGTTAATGAATTCAGAAAAATTCACATCGCCAAAATAATCTCCTGTTATTTCTGAAATAACATCTATCATCTTCTTCCTGTTGGCAAAGGCGAAGTTTACACAATATTGCATTTCATTCAAATAGAGCTGCCCCTCATCCGAATCGACGGGAAAAAATGCAAGCTGACGGGGAACCTTCAGTTTTTTCAGATTCTCTTCATTTTTGCGGGCTTTTTTGTAGTGGTGATCGGCTACCTGCTTTCCCAGGTTCCTGCTGCCCGAGTGGACCATTATCCAGATATGTCCGTCAGATCCTCTCTGAAACTCAATGAAATGGTTGCCTCCGCCAAGAGTGCCAAGCTGGAAAGATGCTTTTTCATACTCCCGTTCAACTACGGGAAGCTTATCTTTGAGTGGAGGAAGAAGATCGGGATCACACGGCTTTTTGTGGTGCCTGAACCCCACCGGTATGCTTTTTTTTACTCTGTCCACTATTCCGGTAAGGTCGGATTTTGATACCTGGTTAAGTGAAGTTCTCAGAGCACACATCCCGCAGCCAATATCTACCCCTACAGCGTTGGGAATCACCATCCCCCTGGTGGCAAGTACTCCTCCTATCGGCATGCCGAATCCCTGGTGAGTATCGGGCATAAGAGCAACATGATGGGCAGCAAAAGGAAGATTGGCAATATCTTTTGCCTGCTGCAACGCCCCGGGCTCAATTTCATCCAGCCACATTTTTATCGGGATCTTTTCGGTTGATATTACACGTAACATAATTTACCGGGTTACAAGATTTACTGGGTTCTATTTGGTCAATTGTATGCCAGATATGTACCAAATGTGTGCCAAAACAATATAAAAAAGCGGAGAAGAGCCGGGAAATCAAAAAACCCGGTTTGATTTAACCGGGCTTTGGCGGGTGGAAGACCGGATTCGAACCGGCGACTTTCAGAACCACAATCTGACGCTCTAACCAGCTGAGCTACGACCACCATTTTGATTATGCAAAGATAAAATATTTCTTTTAAAGTTCATCAAATTTTAATAATTAGTTATGGGTTGAATCAGCGTTTCTGCTGATTGTTATATATTTGCCTGCGCATATAAGCCGGGTGATTTTGACTATTCTGAAAAAAATATCCAATATTGGCAGCCTCCAAACTTTCCAGATTCTGAGGTTCACTACTTTTCTTCTGATCAGTGTTATATTTGCCCGGAGTGGCTTGACCGTTGAAGAGATAGGATATTATGAGCTATCACTTTTTATTGCCAGTGCAGTAAGTTTTTTCTGGGTAAACGGTCTCATACAATCCTTGCTGCCCCTTTACAACAGTAACAGAACATTCAGGGTGCATTCGGCAAATAAAAGATCCAAATCTCCGGAATTATTTAATGCTTTTCTGTTAATTTCTGCATTCAGTTTCCTCGCCTTTATCTTCTGCAGTCTTTTTCAGAGAGCCTTTCATGTATTTGACGGAGTGAAAGATGTCACCTTCATGAACCTGGTCTTTTTATATATGTTGCTCAGTAATCCGGGCCATCTGGTAGAATATATCTATCTTCTCAAAAACAGACCGGTTGATCTTATAATTTACGGGTTTTCCACTTTTGCAATTCAGCTGATCATAGTCACCGTTCCTGTGGTAATAATGGGTTATCCGGTTGAGCTGGCCATCTGGGGATTAATTGTAATTTCGGTTATCCGGCTTTTTTGGCTTGCCCTTCTTTTGAAAAGACATGCCCGGTTCAGGGTATCGGCCGGATTTATGAAAGAGCATGCTTCCCTGGGATTACCCCTGATAATGAGTTCATTGCTGAGCGGTTCTGCACAGTATATAGACGGAATAATAATCTCCGCTTCCTATGATGCTGCTGTTTTTGCGCTTTTCCGATATGGAGCCAGGGAATTCCCGCTGGTGATACTTATGGCCAACGGCCTGAGCAACGCCATGTTGCCTGAATTCTCAACAAAGGACAAGGTCAATACTGCTTTGAGGACAATAAAGATCAGGTCCGGGAGACTGATGCACCTGCTGTTTCCCTTGTCAATTTTACTTCTGCTTTTCAGCAGGACGATATATATAAATCTGTTCGGCACCGAGTTTTTACCCAGTGCATATGTTTTCATGGTCTATCTGCTGCTTGTAATGAGCCGTCTTGTATTTCCGCAAACCATACTGATAGGTTTGAAAAAAACAAGAATTGTCCTGATTGCTTCCCTGTTTGAAATAATCCTCAATGTTTCCCTGAGCCTCTGTTTGATAAGATATTATGGAATTGTGGGAGTTGCAGTGGCAACTGCTGTTATTTTTCTGGTGGAGAAAGCTTTACTGGTTGCCTACAATTATTTCAGTCTCAAGATTAATCCCTGTGAATATATACCTCTTGGGGTATATATTTTGTATTCAGCTATGATGATTCTGGTATTCTTCATTATTGATCAGGGCATTATCAGTATATACTGAGAGTGCCTGCCATATCCGTTGGTGATGTTTCATGAATTTACCAAAAAAACATTTGGTATTTTTCATTATAAAGGTTATTTTTGCATTCCGGTTGAGATAGAAGGTATCAGATATAAAAAACGAACCGGTAAAAATAAAAGACTATGAAGAAAGATATACATCCGGATAATTACCGTCTTGTGGTTTTTAAGGATATGTCGAACGATAATTATTTTATTTCACGTTCCACTGCTCCTGCAAAAGAGACCATTAAGCTTGATGACGGGAAGGAATACCCTTTGTTTAAACTTGAGATATCCAGTACTTCACATCCATTTTATACAGGTAAAATGAAGCTGGTCGATTCTGCAGGGCGGGTTGACAAGTTTATGAGCCGTTATAAAAAGCATATGGATAAAAAGACCAGGTAGATTTTTCATACAATGTTTTAAGAACCCTGCGTTGTCGGGGTTTTTTTATATTCTGCTCTCCAATAGAATGGTTAACTGAAAAACGAACCAAACCCGGTGAAATTTGTTGGTTGTATATTATGATCTGTGAAGAGATAATTTTTAACACTACTGACCCGAATATCCGACATGTGATTTGAAAACAATAAACATGGAATTCCGGATTAACGGGCCTGCAATAATACCGGACATTTTTATTTATTATCAGATGAGAAAAAAAAACAGGGAAATATCGTGGTTCAGCATACAGGGGGACAGTCCCGAAGAAAATGAATCGGATTATATCACACTGATTTCAGATGAAGATGAGGAAACTCTTCGCAAAACAGAGGTGCCTTCAGTTTTGCCTATACTGCCTCTTCGGAACAGTGTGCTCTTTCCCGGTGTAATCATTCCCATAACAGTGGGACGGGAGAAATCGATAAAACTTATACGTGATGCCTACAAGGAGAATCAGATAATTGGGGCAGTGGCGCAGAGGGATATGGAGACAGATGAGCCCCGGCTAAATGATTTGTACAAGGTTGGTACCGCCGCCCAGATACTGAAAATACTGGAAATGCCTGATGGATCAACCTCTGTCATAATACAGGGTAAAAAGCGTTTTGAGGTAATGGAAATGGTCACTGATGTCCCTTATATCCGGGCCGGTGTAAAAACTCTGGAAGATATTATGCCCAAAAAAAAGGGGGATGAGTATCAGGCACTTATAGGGTCGCTAAAGGACCTTTCCCTGAAAATAATTAAACTGTCAACCAATATACCGGCCGAAGCTTCATTTGCAGTTAAGAATATCGAAAGTTCGACTTTTCTTGTAAATTTTATCTCTTCCAATTCTGATGTTGACATCTCTTTCAAGCAAAATCTTCTGGAAACAAATGAACTTTACAACAGAGCACGGATTCTGCTTGAACAACTGAGCAGGGAGGTCCAGATGCTTGAACTTAAAAAAGATATTCAGTCCAAGGTAAAAACCGAGCTTGATCAGCAGCAGAGGGAGTACCTGCTGCATCAACAGATGAAAACCATTCAGAATGAGCTGGGAGGCAATCCGCTGGAAAAAGAGATCGCCGGGATGCGTGAAAAGGCATCGAAAAAGAAATGGTCAAAAGAGGTTGGGGAGGTTTTTGAAAAAGAATTAAACAAGTTGCAACGTCTTAATCCGGCAGCCGGGGAATATTCTGTTCAGGTCAACTACGTGCACCTGTTTCTTGAATTGCCGTGGCAGGAATATACCAAAGACAATTTCGACCTGAAAAGAGCGGAAAAGGTGCTGGACAGGGATCATTTCGGACTGGATACGGTAAAGGAAAGGATTCTGGAGCATCTGGCTGTCCTTAAGTTAAAAGGTGATATGAAATCACCAATTTTATGCCTGGTAGGCCCTCCCGGGGTGGGAAAAACATCTCTTGGCCGGTCGGTTGCCGGTGCTATAGGCAGAAAGTATGTAAGGATGTCGCTGGGAGGTCTTCATGATGAATCGGAAATACGCGGTCACCGGAAAACATATGTAGGAGCCATGCCCGGACGTATACTTCAGAATATTAAAAAAGCAAAATCCTCTAATCCGGTTTTTATACTTGATGAGATAGACAAGGTAGGAAGAGATTTTCACGGAGATCCGTCTTCGGCATTACTTGAGGTGCTGGATCCTGAACAGAACTTTGCTTTTCATGATAATTACCTGGAACTGGATTATGATCTTTCAAGGGTGCTGTTCATTGCAACTGCCAATACGGTAAATACCATTAATCCGGCATTGCGTGACAGAATGGAGGTAATCAATGTTAATGGCTATATCGTGGAGGAGAAAATTCAGATTGCCCGCAGGCATCTGGTCCCCAAGCAACTTATCAATCACGGGCTGGATAAAAGATCTTTTGTTTTTCCCAAAAAGGTGCTGGAACTTATTGTTGAAAGCTATACCCGTGAATCGGGTGTGAGGGAACTGGACAAAAAGTTGGCCAAGGTGGTGAGGGGACTGGCCAAAAGAATGGCCTTTGATGAGAATGTGGAAAGAAAGCTTGGTGCCCCGCTCATAAGAGAAATTCTCGGACCACCTGAATACACCAGGGATATTTACCAGGGCAATGATTTCCCTGGTGTTGTTACCGGACTTGCGGTAACTCCTGCCGGAGGTGAGATTTTGTTTGTGGAAACAAGCCTCAGCAGGGGCAAAGGCAATCTTACCATAACGGGGAATCTTGGTGATGTAATGAAGGAATCTGCCCAGATTTCGCACGAATACCTTAAAGCTCATGCCGACTATCTTAATATAAGCTTCAGCCTTTTCGAAAAGATGAATGTTCATATTCATGTCCCTGAAGGAGCCATTCCAAAAGACGGCCCTTCAGCCGGCATCACCATGGTTATTTCGATGGCATCTGCTTTTACCGGCAGAAAAGTCAAAAAAGGAATTGCCATGACCGGAGAGATCACCCTTCGTGGTCGTATTTTGCCTGTGGGTGGAATAAAGGAGAAGATACTGGCTGCCAAACGGGCAAATATATCTCATATCATCCTCTCTGAAGATAACAGGAAGGATATGGAGAAGATAAAGGATATATATCTGAAAGGGCTTAATTTTCATTTCGTCAGGACAATTATTGATGTTATTGACATTGCACTGCTTAAAGAGAAGGTAAAAGACCCACTGGTATTGGATACGGCAGATTGATTAAATTTGGGTATCAGAAACCTTTTAATAAGCAGGTGCTTAAATTTCCTGCATCCGGCGGGCCGAAATCTCAATGTCAATGCAAAGCAGATGAATAATATTTTATTTTTGTGCATTCTTCTTTTCCTGGCAGGCATAGTCCTGCTTATAAGGATATTGTTAAATGTTGATTTTGCCCTGCTCAGGGTTTTAACCGGGATTTTACTTATTCTTATCGGGGTTAAAATCATTTTTTCGGCTTTTACAAGACCTTTTAAAACAGGTGATAATGAGTTTTTATTCCGGTCAGAAACAATAGATGTCACCCATAACCTTCCGGGGAAGTATCAGCTTGTTTTATCTAAGATCAATTTTGACCTGGGTGAAGCGAAACGCCGGGGGAAAAAAATTGATATGAAGATCAGGAGTCTGTTTTCGGGCAGTACTGTTTACCTGCCTGATGATCTGCCTTTCAATATAGAGTTTAATGCAATATTTTCTTCTGTTAGAATGCCGGAAAGAATCTCCGCAATTTTCGGGAGAGGAAGTTATTCCTCTGATGATTTTGATCCTGATATGCCTCACCTGAATTTAAACGTAAAAATCGTTTTCGGGAATGTGACCCTTATGTATGAACCGTGACATATGTACAGGTTGCCTGATCTGTTTCCCCGGACAGTTTTCAGGTTTTGTCATAATTGATTTTGAGGCTTCAGTTTTTAAAGGCTTTTAATTATGTTTGCAGTAACATAAAAATGCTCCGGATCGCTTTTTGACCTTAATGAAATTTTATATCTGATGGAAAAAATTGCTGTTTTTCCCGGTTCTTTTGATCCCTTTACCATAGGCCATGAGTCTGTTGTAAAAAGGGCTTTGACTTTTTTGGACCGGATAATAATTGCTGTGGGCTATAACCCCCAAAAAAAGGGTTTATTCCCCCTT
>PXAP01000075.1 GCA_003567115.1 Bacteroidota bacterium | reverse complement strand
GATAAAAGACTGATTATGCTGATTATTGTAAGATTTAGCGAAGCTGCATTTTATTATTAATCAAAAAGAAGTTATATAAGAGTCTAAAACTGAGAAAAACAGAAAATGCCATGATAAAATCAATGACAGGATTTGGTAAAACTGAATGTGAAACAGGAGATAAAAAGGTCAGTATAGAACTGCGTTCCCTTAACAGCAAGCAACTTGATATTAATCTTAAAATCCCGCCCCGGTACAGGGATAAAGAACCAGTACTCAGAAACGAAATTGCATTTCGGCTAAAAAGGGGCAAAGTAGACCTTATTATAAATATTGATCATCCCGGCACAGACCATATGCCCGTCATAAACAGAGTGGTTGTAAAACACTATGTAGAACAACTTAATAAAACCGGAGAGGAGCTGGGCCTTACCTCAAATGAGCCATTGGAAATGATGAAGTTGGCCTTACGCATGCCTGATACACTCTTAACCGCCCGGACCGGACCGGATGAAGATGAATGGGAGGCAGTTTACGGCTGCTTTACTGATGCCCTGGAACAGACCGACAATTACAGGATCAGAGAAGGCAGAGCACTGCATGCTGATTTTAAAAAAAGAATCACGGCTATTGAGAAATATCTCTCATTGGTCGATCAGCATGAAAAAAAAAGGATAGACAATATCCGCGTAAAATTACAGCAGAACCTTAATGAATTTTTTAATAGCGACACTGTTGACAGAAACCGCTTTGAGCAGGAAATCATATTTTATCTTGAAAAACTTGATATCACCGAAGAAAAAGTGAGGCTTAAAAATCATATCGGCTATTTCAGGGAAACTCTGGCAAAAGAAGAGCCTGCCGGCAGAAAACTCGGATTTATCAACCAGGAGATAGGAAGGGAGATTAACACTATCGGATCAAAGGCCAATGATTTCAATATACAGAAACTGGTGGTACAGATGAAGGATGAGCTTGAAAAAATCAAGGAACAATCATTAAATATATTGTAATGCAGGGTAAGCTTATAGTATTATCGGCTCCTTCAGGAACAGGTAAAACCACCCTGGTCAAATACCTGCTTCAGCAGGACCTCAAACTTGCTTTCTCAGTCTCGGCCTGCAACAGGGAAAAGCGGCCCCACGAAAAGGAAGGAAAAGATTATTATTTTTTATCAACCACTGAATTCAAAAAGAAAATCAGAAACGGAGAATTTGTTGAATGGGAAGAGGTTTATCCTGATCAGTTATACGGAACCCTTAAAAGTGAAGTGGAAAGAATTTGGTCCCGGGGATTGAATGTAATATTCGATGTTGATGTAATTGGGGGGTTGAATATAAAAAAGCAATATGGAAACAGGGCGCTTGCAATTTTTATCATGCCCCCGTCAATAAAAGAGCTGCAAAACAGGCTTTTGAAAAGATCAACAGAAACCGGCAGCAAACTCAGAACAAGAATTGCAAAAGCCAGAGCCGAAATGAAGTATGCCCCGGAATTTGATGTTATTATTGTAAACAAAGACCTGGAAACAGCCAAAAAAGAAGTATTATTAACAGTAAGTGAATTTTTAAAATAATCATATCTATCTATGATCAGAACCGGTTTGCTTTTCGGATCGTTTAATCCCGTGCATATAGGACATATTGCAATTGCAGGATACATGAAAGAGTTTGAAAAAATGGAAGAGCTATGGTTCATAGTCAGTCCCCAAAATCCTTACAAAAAACGAAAAAACCTGGCAAATCCTATGGTAAGGCTTACTATGTTAAGACTTGCAATTGAAGAATATACCGGTTTCATTGCCTCAGATGTAGAGTTTGGTATGCCCCTCCCCTCATATACCATCAATACTCTTAAAAAATTATCAGAAGATTATCCGGAAAGGGATTTCCATATCATTACCGGAACAGACAATATAAATAGTATTGGCAAGTGGAAACACGGAGAATCCCTCCTTAAAAATTATAAATTCCTGATTTATCCCAGGCTCAATACTGACAACACAGGATTGAAACTTTTCAGTAAAGCAAAAATAGCAGACGCTCCCGTAATTGAAGTATCCTCTTCTTTTATCCGCAAATCTATACAGGAGCATAAAGATATGCGGGCCTTTGTTCCTTCCGGGGCATACGATTATATTATTAAAAACCGGATTTACTCACAATCACCCGGGCAGGGTAAAACAGAATAATTTGTTATACGGGAAAGTATTTTGTCTAAACCTCATGGACCGCTTTTACAATTTCCATTCCCCGCCTTATCGCTTTTTCGTTTAATGGTATCAGTGAATGATGCCTGCCGGGAAGGGATTCGGCAAGTCCCTTAACAACATTATCAAACTTTACCAGGGGCTTGATTTTTAAAAAACCCCCGAGGATGATCATATTGAATATTCTGGAAGATTCCATTTTAGAAGCTTCCTCAGCAGCATCGATACGATAAACGCTTATATCTTCACGTTCAGGATGCCGGGAAATACCATTGCCGTCATAGAATAGCATACCGCCCGGCTTAACGGATTTTTCAAATTTGTCCACCGACTGCTGATTGAGAAGGATGGCAGAATCAAACTTATTGATAATGGGTGAGCTGATTGGTTCATCACTGATAATGACAGTTACATTTGCTGTTCCACCCCGCATCTCAGGGCCATAGGAGGGCATCCAGCTTACTTCCTGTTCCTGCATTATTCCGGAATAGGCAAGTATCTTGCCCATTGAAAGTATGCCCTGACCACCAAAACCTGCAATTATAATCTCTTCGGTCATAAAGCGTAATAATTTATTCTTTTTCTTTGTTTACCAGTTTGCCATTGAGTTTTATATCGCCGGGGGGATAAAACGGAAACATATTATCAACCATCCATTTATTGGCTTCCACCGGCGTCATTTTCCATCCGGAATTGCAATTGGAAACTATCTCAACCAGAGAAAGCCCTTTTTTATGTGTCTGGTTTTCAAAAGCACGACGTATTGCTTTTTTTGCTTTCCTGACACTGGAAGGTGTATGAACTGCCTGCCTGGTAACAAAATATGCACCAGGTAACCGGGCAACCAGTTCGGTAATCTTCAGCGGATTTCCCATCATCTTGATATCCCGGCCATATGGTGAGGTGGATGATACCATACCAGGCAGCGTGGTTGGCGCCATCTGCCCGCCGGTCATTCCATATATACCATTGTTTATAAAGAAAACGGAAATATCCTCCCCCCTGTTGGCCGCATGTATTGTCTCTGCAGTACCAATGGCAGCAAGATCTCCGTCCCCCTGGTAAGTAAACACATACTTTTCAGGCATAAGCCTCTTGGCGGCAGTGGCAAGGGCGGGTGCACGTCCATGGGCTGCCTCCTGCATGTCTATCTCGAGATAATTATAAATAAGCACGGAACAACCGACCGGCGCTATACCAATGGTTTCAGACTGAATATCCATCTCCTCGATCACTTCGGCTATCAGTCTGTGAACAGTTCCGTGACCACAACCGGGACAATAATGCATCACATTATCATTCATAACCGGAGTTCTCCTGTAAACAAGGTTCCCGGCTTTAACAATAGTTTTGTCCATGATTCTATTTTTTCGCAAATTTATTTTCAAGAGCTTCAACAATCTCATCGGCAGTGGGTAAAATACCTCCCATCCGTCCATAATGCCCAACCTTAATTCTGCCGTTTACAGCCAGAAGAACATCTTCCACCATCTGTCCTGCACTCATCTCGACCGATAACACACCTTTTACCTTTTCAGCCATTTCTCTTAAAGGTTTTTCAGGAAAAGGAAAAAGTGTAACCGGTCTGAAAAGCCCAGCCTTAATTCCCTTATCCCTGGCAAGCTGTACAGATTTTTGACAAATCCTGGCACTGGTGCCGTAAGCAACAATCAGATATTCTGCATCTTCACATTCTGTCACCTCAAATCTCACCTCCTCCTCTTTCATCTGCCTGTATTTGTCCTGAATTTTCCTGTTAAACTTTTCCTGCCCTGCAGAGTCAAGATCAAGGGAAGTAATTACATTCTTTTCCCTGTCCGTTCCCTTTCCCGTTGTAGCCCATTCAGGATATTCTGTCATCCGCGGTTGCTGCTCCTTTAGCAGGACTTTCTCCATCATTTGACCCAGAGCACCGTCTGTAAGAATCATTGCCGGGTTACGGTATTTAAAAGCAAGGTCGAATCCCATTCCAACAAAATCGGCCATTTCCTGCACAGAATAAGGAGCCAGAACAATCACGCGGTAATCACCATGACCTCCACCCCTGGTAGCCTGGAAATAATCCGACTGTGCAGGTTGTATTGTGCCCAACCCGGGCCCCCCCCTTACAACGTTAACTACCAGACAAGGTAATTCGGCACCTGCTATATAAGAGAGGCCTTCCTGTTTGAGACTTATTCCAGGGCTTGAAGAAGAGGTAAATACCTTCCTCCCGCAGGCTGCTCCGCCATACACCATATTGATGGCAGCTATTTCGCTTTCAGCCTGCAAAACTACCATTCCTGTACGTTCATGAGGCTTCTCAGCCATCAGGTACTCCAGCACCTCAGACTGCGGTGTAATAGGATATCCGAAATAAGCGTCTGCACCGGCGCGAATGGCAGCTTCGGCAATGGCCTCATTTCCTTTCATCAGTTTTAATTCCTTCATTATAAACCAATCTATAATTGTCAGACTTTCTTCTCTCTGTAAACCATAATAACTCCATCAGGGCAAACAATTGCACAATTTGTACAGCCCGTACATGCATCAGGATTTTTCATACAGGCAAAATGATACCCCTTGGCGTTTACCTCCCCGGACATGCTTATTACACTGGTGGGGCAGGCATGAATACATAACTCACAGCCTTTGCACTTCTCTTTGTCAACTATGATGACCCCCTTGACTTTAGCCATAATATCTATATTGTTTTGATAACCTTTTTATCTCATTACAGACATACTGAAATGCATAACGTATAAAATACTATGTTGCTGTTATTCAAAAAGAAAGTATGGAGCTACACATTTCACTTTTATCAGATTTCCTGTTTTCGTGTTTTAATTTCAATTTTTAACCAAAATAATATCAGAATATCGGAATTCCACGAAAAAGCGTATAATTTTATATCAATCTTTTTAAGAAGTCGGTCATTAATAATCTTTTTTCAAAAATAAGAATTCCACGGATATTCAATGATGATTATTGTCAGTTCCATGAAAAGTAGAGTATATATTGCTGCACAGGTCAGCCTTTACTATGATGCTCATTGAATATTCTCAGTCGTTTTTCCAAAACCGGCATCTGATCACGGGAAATTTGTGATACACAGGCACGCAATCCATCTTTTTGCATACTTCCGGTAATTTCAAGGGAAATAGCGCTTATTCCGTAATAGAGCAGCCTTTCCACCAGTTCACTGCCCGTAAAGCCCGGATAGGCCACAGTGAAATAAAAGCCGTCGCCTACCGGCAGGTCTTCATCCATATTGTAAACTATCCTGAATCCATTTTCAAGAAACATTCTCTTCATGATACGTGCCCTTTCAGAATACTCCCTGACCTGCTCAATAAAATTGAATTTACCGTCACTGGCAGCACTGAGCATAGCCGCCAGTCCGTATTGAGAGGAGTGATTGGTGCCAGCTGACAATGAATAGAGAGAACCGTTAATCATAGCGTAACCCAGCATGTCAGATGAATAAAAACGTTTCAGATCGGGATAGGATCTTCTGAACAAGCTGTCTGATATTACCAGTAGACCGGTTCTTTGTCCGGCGTAACTGAAGACCTTGGAGCTTGATATCAGTAAAATATAATTTTGGGTATAATTGGCAACTGAAACCTGGAAGGGCGGCTTGCCGGGTACAGAAAGGTCTTTTCTGAAATCCATGCCAAAATATGCAAGGTCCTCAAGTACTATCACATCATATTTATTGGCCAGTTCTCCTGTTATTTGCAGTTCCTTTTCAGAAAAACATATCCATGAAGGATTATTGGGATTGGAATAGATAATACAGCTCACATTACCGGATGAAAGGTATGATTCCATCTTTTCCCTTAGTTTATCTCCCCTGAAATTATATACATCAAAGCATTCATATTTAAGTCCCAGAACATTCAATTGCTGCTTGTGCACAGGAAAACCAGGATCTATGAGCAGGACCGTATCTTTAGAACGAACTGACCTGCCTGCGGTCATAAATGCAACCATGCTGGCCTGTATAGATCCAACCGTAGGTATACAAGACTCCGGACCAACATCAATATTCATGAACATTTTTATGAAACGGGAGGCTTCCTTTTTCAGATCAGCTACCCCTTCTATCATAGCATAAACGGAAGTTACTCCCCGGTTCAGTGCCCGGATTTCAGCATCAATACCGATATGGCTGGTACTCAGGCCCGGCACTCCCATTTCCATTCTTATGAATTTCTCACCTGTTTCTTCCTCTATAAGATTGACCACGCGAACAATATCTCTTATATTCGGAATACCCGCAGAAAAAAGATTGCACTCCCTGATTTTAGAGGTTACCTTTTGAAAGTCGATCGGAGTATTTTTCATAATCTTAAGATTATTAATACAAATCAAATATGAGCCCGGCATAAAAAAGTAATTTGCTATCAATTACCAGAACGGCCTTTTTCTAAGGTTTTGAAATCAATACATTACAATTTGCAGTTATTTAATAATTTTGGGAATCATCGCTTATTAAACTGGACTCAAATATATTGGCTTTTAGCCATTAAATTAAACAACAATACTGCTTAACAATATGATTTTGATCATATATTTATTTATAAATATATATTAAAATATAACCAATAACATATATATAAATCAAAATATTTAATTATCTTTAACTCAAATTTATTTTAATCTGATATCAATTAAAATACATCATATTAATTTGTTAATATCCGTTAAAATATTGTAATCCATTTCATTTATTTCCAAGGAATATCTATTTTTAATATATTTTAAAAACCAAACCTTTAAATATTTGCTTATGAAAAAATCATTTGACCGCAGAAATTTTCTGAAATTATCAGCTGCAGGTGCTGCCGGGGGATTGCTTGCCGGAAGAAATTCATTGCAGGCTGCATCATTAAATAACCCCTCTACTGTAAACAACGGTGAAATTATCCACAGGACCCTCGGCAAAACCGGCCTCAGGTTGCCGTTAGTTAACCTTGGGGTCATGCGTGTTGACAATCCCCGGATAGTAACAATGGCGCTGGAGGGAGGAATGACCTTCCTGGATACCGCACACGGCTATCAGGGTGGTAGAAACGAGGAGATGCTTGGTGAATTATTAAAAGACAGACCCAGGGACTCATTTTATATAGCGACAAAAATTAATCCACGTGGAGAACAACTGTCAGTTGATGAATTCATGAGGCAGTTTGAAATCAGCCTGGAAAGATTGCAGATGGAATATGTGGATATTCTTTATCTTCATGCTCAGTCATCAAGGGAAGGTACCCTGAACGAGAATCACCTTGCTGCACTAACCAAAATTCGTGAACAAGGAAGAGCAAGATTTTTAGGTGTTACCACTCATTCAAATGAACCCGAGGTTATCCGGGCGGCTACAGAAAGCAATGTATATGACGTGGTTTGTCCTGCATATAATTTTACGATGGATAACTACCTGGAAATCAAACAGGCAATTGCAGAGGCTGCTGAAGCAGGAATGGGTGTTATCGCCATGAAAACAATGGCCGGCGCTTACTGGGATAAAGAGAGACAGGATCCAATCAACACAAAGGCAGCTCTTAAATATGCTCTGCAAAATGAAAATATTCATACATCTATCCCGGGTGTAACTGCCTTCCACGAGCTGGAAGATAATTTTGAGGTTAACACCAATATCAGTCTCACTCCCGATGAAATTCAGGACCTGAGACTGGATCAGTTTGACACAGGTATGTTCTGCCCCGGATGTGAGCAGTGCGTTGATCAATGCCCCCACAATATGCCTGTACCCGATCTGATGCGTTCGTACATGTATGCCTATGGTTATAAGGACCTTTCACTGGCCCGCTCAACAATGGACTCACTTGATCTGACAGGAGTTGCATGTGAAAATTGCAGCGCCTGCGTTGTTAATTGCAGAAGGGGGTTTAATGTTGCGGAGAAGATAAAGGATATAGACAGATTACGTAATGTGCCAACTGATTTTCTGGCTTAACCTCCGGGGTTTTCACAAAATCATTACAGAATAACAAATATATATTGCTATGAGAAGAGATAAGAGTGTATTAAAAAATGTTGTTTTTGCATTGCTGGTAGTTACAATTTATATGCTTACCGGGTTAAGCAGTATACTGCCGGCAGATTATGAAAGGTTGTTCCCCGATATTGAAGGATGGGAAAAACCGGAAGAGATAGATGTATATTATCCTGAAACACTATGGGACATTATCAACGGAGCTGCCGATCTGTTTAATGCATATGATTTCCGTGAACTTTACTGGGGAGAATATGTCAACTCAGAAGACAACAGCATTTACCTTGTAATGGAAATATACCGGCAGGGCGGCCCTGTCCGTGCTTACGGTGCTTATTCCCAGGAACGTCCACGTACACCTGAACTTATAGATGTTGGAGTGCAGGGTTATACCATTCCGGGGGGACTGAATTTTTTTGTGGACGACTGTTATGTAAAGATACGAAGTCATGACACATCACAAAGTACGGCTGAAGCGATAAAAAAACTGGCAAATCATGTTTCGGAGGAGCTTGATCCCAACCCGGAATTCCCTGATATTGTACATTCGCTGCCCGAAGAGGGCAAAGTAGAGTACTCGGACCAGTTTATCAACACCAACTTTCTTGGCCATCCGTTTCTTTCACGGGCCTTTGTCAACAGTTACGAAATTGACGGGGAGAATTTCAACCTCTTTATAATAAAGAATGAAGAGCGTGAGCAGAGTGAGGAAATTATGACTGAATACTATGAATTCAGCAGCCAGGATGTCGGTGAGATAAAAGAGGGAATTCACCGTATTGATGACAGGTGGAACGGAGAAGTGGGAATTGTCTGGAAAGATAATCTGTTATACGGTTATTACAACCTTGATGACGAGGAGTTGCAGGACAAATACCTTGACTTCTTCTGGCATAATTGAATGTAAAACAGTATATGTTTTACTGACAAACACAAATCTTAAAATATACCGATGCAAAAATCACTCAACCGCAGGAATTTCCTGAAATTATCAGCTGCAGGCGCAGCTGGCGGACTACTGGCCGGAGGCGGTACATTAAGTGCCGGTTCACTGAATAACCTGTCCGTTAAAAACGGTATAATACACCGTACCCTCGGAGATACCGGACTTAGTGTACCACTGGTAAACCTTGGATTTGTCCGCTCGGACAATCCCCGTTTTGTCAATCTGGCTCTTGACATGGGTATGACCCTGATTGACACAGCACACGGATACAGTAACGGCAGAAATGAGGAGATGCTTGGCGAAGTATTGAAAAACAGGCCAAGAGACTCATATTACCTGGTCACCAAGGTCCGCGGAAACACTGAAGAACAAATCATGGAGCAGTTCGATATCAGCATGAACCGGCTGCAGCTTGATTATGTAGATATATTGTGTCTTCACGGATCCGGATCCCGCCAGCACACCCTTGATGAAGCACGCCTGAACGCATTCTCCAAAATCAAGGCACAGGGCAGGGCAAGATTTATTGGAGTTTCCACTCATTCCAATGAACCTGAAGTTATCAGGGCTGTTTCTGAAAACAATATTTATGATGTGGTATGCACTTCATACAACTTCAGAATGGAAAATTATGAAGATCTGAAACAGGCGGTTGCTGAAGCGGGCGATGCCGGTACCGGGATCATTGCAATGAAAACCATGGCCGGTGTTTACTGGGACAAAGAAAGGCAGGATCCTGTCAACGTGAAAGCAGCTCTTAAGTTTGCCCTGCAAAACCCGGATATCCACACTTCTATTCCCGGAGTTGAATCTTTCCTTGAACTGGAAGAGAACTTTGAAGTGAACTATAACATCGATCTTACCCCTGAAGAGATTAATGACCTCAGGCTTGATCAGGCCGATACCGGTATGTTCTGCCTGGGCTGCGAAGAGTGCATCGGCCAGTGCCCCCGAAGTATTCCTGTTCCTGACATTATGCGTTCATACATGTATGCATACGGATATAAAAATCCTGCACTTGCCCGCGAGACAATGGACGCCCTTGAAATCCGGGGAGATACCTGTGGCAGCTGCAGTTCATGCAGTGTAAAGTGTGTACAGGGATTCAATGTTGCAGAAAAGATAAAGGATATAGACAGGATCAGGAGAGTCCCCCGTGATTTTCTTGTATAATAACCGACATGCATTTTTATTGTCATATTAAAAAGCGGGAGCCATACCCGCTTTTTTTCTGCTTGTAATCATATCCCCTGTAAAGTCAGCGAAACCAATCCTCTATAAAAGTGCATTAATCCAGGCTGATTTAAAGCAAAATAAAATATTTTACGATATATTGCAATATTTATTTCCCTGTTAATATTTTTCAATCATGGAAAAAAGCCTCAAGCTGTTTGCTGCATTAATCATGCTGCCTCTTTTTCTATTTGTCACCACCCTGGCCCACAAGGGCAACACCCCGGATAACAATGATTTAACAAGCAAGATAAACTTACAGGCAGCGCCCGCCGCCGTCTCTGGCAATCTGACCGGATCATGGCCGGCGCAGGAGGATACTGCCGGAGAAGAGGATGAGGATGTAACAGTTACCGATCCCCATGCGGGAGATATGAGCCCGCTTTTCTTTATTATAGTGGCCCTGTTCATTGGAACGGCAACAAGGCATTTCCTTCAGAAGAGTCCGCTTCCCTTTACCATAACACTTTTTGTCATCGGACTGCTGCTTGGCCTGGCCAGCCGGCTGGGGCTTTTCGGGATAATAGGCATAGGCATACTGGAGATTAACCTGGGATTCCTGGGAGAATCTGTCAACTGGGCAGGAAATATCGACCCCCATATAATTCTTTACGTATTCCTGCCTGCCCTGCTGTTTGAAGCTGCTTTTGCCCTCGACATCCACACTTTTAAAAAATCTGTGGGAAATGGTGCCCTGCTTGCCGTACCAGGAATAATTATAGCACTTGTTCTTACAGGTGCAACCATGATGGGGGTCAAGGCTTTGGGACTGGGACTGGAACAGTGGACATGGACTGTTGCACTGATGTTCGGGGTTATCGTGAGTGCCACCGATCCCGTGGCAGTGGTATCGATTCTCAAGGAGCTTGGCGCCAGCAAAAAGCTGGGAACCCTGATTGAAAGCGAGTCTCTGCTGAATGACGGCGTGGCCATTGTGATCTTTATGGTATTTTTGTTGTCCCTCACGGGGACAGGGAGTGATACCCCGGTATTGCTGGAATTTATAAGAGTTGCTCTCGGAGGTACATTTATAGGAGTACTGGTAGGAATAATAGTGATCAACTGGGTAAGAAGGGTTTTCAACGATGCGCTGTTTGAAATCACTGTCATAATAGGTGCAGCATACCTCTCCTTCTTTGTTGCCGAGCATTTTTTTCATGTCTCGGGAATCCTTGCCGTAGTGGCTTTCGGTATAATTATGGCAGGTGCGGGCCGCACCCGCATAAGCCCCGAAGTGGGCCACTTCCTTCATGAATTCTGGGAACTGGCGGCATTTATTGCAAATACTCTCATATTCCTGATAGTCGGAGTTGTAATTGCCCGGCAAATAGTCTTCGGACCGATGGACTTCCTGATACTGGCCATAATATATATAAGTACTTTAATTATTCGGGGACTGGTAATCGGGTCGTTTTATCCGCTGATGACAAAAATAGGATACGGCCTTGGTAAAAAAGATGCTGTCGTAGTCTGGTGGGGCGGACTTCGAGGTGCAATCTCAATGGCTCTGGCACTTATTGTTGCAGCAGAAACCAATATATTACCTGAAATACGCAATGAGGTGTTGTCACTTACTGCCGGACTGGTAATTCTTTACTCCCTGATCAATGCCACTACCATCAAGTCTCTTGTTGAGCACCTGGGCCTGACCAGGCTTGCCTCGGCCAAAGTTGCAATGATAGCAAATGCAAAAAGATACATTCATAAAAGCACCGAAAATGCCGTAGAAAAACTTAAGGATGACAGATTCATGAGCGGTGCCAACTGGAATGCCGTGAAGGAATACCTGCCCGAAAAGCCGGATGATCATGAAGATAAAGATGAAAAAAACGATATGAACCTCGACACCATATCAGAAACCCGCAAAAGGATTCTTCAGAAGGAAAAAGCCAGCTACTGGAGGCAGTTCAGCGAGGGACTGCTTGGTCCCTCGGCAGTGCAGCAGCTCTCGGACGACATAGATGTTCTGCTCGACGCCGAAGGCAACATCTCCCTTTCGCAAAGAAAAGATCTTGAGCAGTTCTGGAAAACACCCAGGTACATGAACAGGATCCAGTCCGTTCCTGTCATCGGAAAATTAGCTGAACGCTTCTTCTTTGAAAAACTGGCGGTGAGCTATGACTCCGCCAGGGGATTTGTTGCTGCCCAGGAAGAGGTTGAAAAACTGGTAGCAAGCCTGTTAATGACAGTTAGTTCCGAAAGCGGCGACGACAGTCCGGAGGCCCGGAACCTCAGCATCATTGAAGATGAGATAAACGAAAACCGGATACAGGGACTGACTTTCCTCAGGAACCTGAAAGAAGCGTTCCCTGAAATATACAATGCCATTGAAACCCGTCAGGCCATTCGTTCAACCCTGAATCACCAGCGAAATACAGTGAAAAGGCTTCTCAGAAGCGGACGTATTGAGCCTGATGAGGCAGGTAAAATGCTTTCAGATATAGAGGGAAGGATGAAATCGCTTATTGACGCACCGCCTCAGTACAAACAACCCGAAGCCATGAAATTGCTGAATGAGGCAGAATGGCTTCAGGGACTGGAGCCCGGGATATTCAAAAAAATCGTTGATTCATTCACCACAAGGATATACTCGGTAGGAGAGCACCTCTTCAGGGAAAACCGTCCGGGTGAGGGTCTGTTCATCCTGGTCAGGGGGAACGTTATAATTGAATCGGGAAATTCAGTTATTGACATCCTGGGTCCGGGAACGGTAATAGGAGAAATGGCAAATCTTATGGGAGTGCCCAGAACGGCTACGGTAACAGCAGAGCAGCCGGTTACGGCCCTTAAAATGCCGGCCAGGAACATGATAAGCCTGATGAAAGAATCTCCTGATTTTGAGAAGCGCTTATGGAAAATTGCCAGTACCAGGTTTGTTGAAAACTACCTTGGAATAATGGAACCTTACAGCAAATGGAAACGCAATAAGCTGAAAAAATGGATTGCCGGAGGTGATATCGCATTTTTAAACGATAATGACAATATTGAACTAAAAGATAAAATCGGGGTGCTGCTGACAGGGCAGGTATATGTTACAAGCCGTAACAAACCTATTAATGCTCCTGCTATACTCTAT